>JADGAQ010000004.1:11545-56979 GCA_015231925.1 Magnetococcales bacterium | reverse complement strand
CCCTTTTTTATTTCGGGGTTATGCGGGGTCTATTTTGGGCAAAAAAATAGCCCCGGAAAATCGGGGCTATGGGGGAGCGGAAATTTGCCAAATTTTTGCATTTGGGATGGTGCCACCTATTCCACCCCCACCATAATCAGCCAAAGCCACTTCAAAACCGCCCGGCGCGGTCCATCCTTTGGGCCTGTCCAGTATGTGTGCCAATGCGCCCGACGGACATGCGGTCGAGGTGCAGCGCGACCCTCGTGAGACTCTTTGTCCGTCTCATCGCGGGCCTTCCTGACCAGCTCCCCGGTTTTTTCGCCGACATCCCAAACCCTGACCTTTTCAGCCTCGAAAAGACGCCATCCCTTTTTGGTCTTCCGTGGTGCCGGTCTGCCAGGTTTTGACCCCGGTTGAAGACTGTCGTCAATCTCCGGCTCCTCGGAGCATAAGTACAGCACCAGAGACACCAGAGGCGTGATTGCGTCGGACAGCCCTTTGATATCCATCTTTTTGAAAGTCAATCCAACGCCGGCTGCTGCGGCAAGCCCACCTGCCGTATCGGCCATCATCTCAATCGCCGAAAAAACCGTCCAGTTGCCCAAATGCAGAGCGATAGGGAAAAGGGCATCGCTCGACAGATGCAACAACAGACGCAATTCTGCCCGGTCTGAATTGGTGTCCCATTCCAGATGCACCCAAAAACCTTGCAGTGCCCTCCCCAGCCAAGATAAATCAGGGGTCTCCAGATACAGCGACCACTCCGGAAGTCTGTAGATGACCTCTGCCGGGATCTCCCTGGTCAGCTCCGTCTTGATCAGGGCCTGATAGACCTCCGGATCAAACCGATAAACCCCCTTCGTCACCCGCCACCCGGCCATCGCGGCTATCATGGCCGACTCGACGACCTCGACCGGCGTGATCTTATCCCTCATCGTTTTGGTAATTTCGGCGGTGCCCGCCATCGGGCAAAAGCACCACATCGGCCAGGAGGGCAACCCTTTTTGGCCCTGGTCAGCCCGCATGCGGTCGATGATGCCCCATACACCAGGATAGGCGCGGGAGACATCCTCAAGATGTTGCTGTGGGGTCATCGTCATTTTTCACACTCCAAAAAATATAAAAATAGAAAAAGCCCTCATTTCTGAAGGCTTTTGATCCCCTATGAGCGGGGCGATGACGGATTTTTGCGGCTAATGGGGGGATTTTAACCCCATCAGAAGACACCGTCAAGCAGCGTCTTCGTATTGATCTGCCAGTGCTGACCATGTCGGGGCCTGGCTGGGGTAGACTCCCGCCCCCCAGGATGTCTCTCCAACGTGGGGGGTTTCCCATGGGGAATCGGGTACTTCCGACTCCATGGAGACCAACCAGGGTTCCCAGGCCCTGGATAGGCGCGTGACGAGGCACCCGTCACGGAAGGAGCGACGCCTGCCGTCAAATCTGACGGCAACGGTATCCTGGTCGATGACCAGGTGGTACCAAGACCCGCCACAGGTCTGGTACCGGTACTCACTCCCCCTCCGGAGGAACCAAGTCCCCTCCGGAAAGCCGGGGATTACCCGGCTATTCCACCCATCCCAAAGTCTGGATGGGTTGCTACTGGTGGCTGGACCTTGGGCCAGCCAGTTGCGGCGGAAGTCCGCCAAGATGGCTTTCGCCAGGTCGTGCTGGCGGGGGATAACGAATTCGACCTTCATTCTTTCCTCCTATTTTTTGCGGGGCTTTCGCCCCGCTAAAAAAGATTATCAATCTTGGCCGGAGAACATGGCCGCCATAGCGGCCCTATCGGTTGCGGTGGCCATCGAGTTTTGCAACTCGATGGCGAAGTTGTAAGCCTCCCAGGAGGCAGCGCGGGCTTTCGGGGAGTCCCAGTTATTTTCCCACTCTTCCCTGCCGGGACGCCACTGCGAGGCCTGCCCAAATTGGCGGCAGGCTTCCAGAAGCAGGCAGGATGCCCGGATCAAGCTATCTGCCAGGTCAGTGGTGGTCTTGGTGGCTTCGGTGGTGTTTTCCATTTTCTTCACTCCATCCCCTGAATTCCCCGAGGAGCGGGTGGGCTCGATCGCCCTTGTTGAATACAAATATAGCCGATTGTGACATGTCACGCAATGGAAAAAGTGACATGTCACGATTATTTTTTCCGAGGGGGAAGCAAATCCTCCAGGGGGATGTCGTCCTTCTTGGCCAGCTCCTCCAGGAGCCGCCTATTTTCTGCGGCTGCGATCTTATCAGTTGCCATCGCCATCCCATCCCCATGGCAGCGCAGGGCGGAATCGATTACCGTGCGCAGGCGGGTCATTTCGGAAGCCCTGCACCGGGACTTCCCGGCGCGGAGCATCGCTCCCAAGACATCCTGAGATGCGTGCTGGTCCATCCCCTGAACCAGGCGGCCAGGGGACCACAAGGACAGCATCGCCGCCCAGTCCCCGATGGCGGTGACCGCCTGAATGGTCTCGATGGCCAACGGTTCGACGCCGTTCGCCGCCACCCCTTGCGCGGCGGCTTTGGCCTGCTCGACCAGGGCTTCAGGGACGGCAATCTGCAAATATACCATCCCTTCTTCCTTCATCCGCTCCCGCCGAGCGACCTGGCGGGAAGCGTCCGGGGTTTTCCCCAGCGCCACTGCCCACGCGGCAGCGACTCGGGACTGGTCAACGGACCGGACCACTCCGGCGTTGACCTGGGAGAGGACTCCGGTCTGGTCAAACCGGACCAGCACCCCCTTTTCCCCTTCGGGGCGGGTGACGATCCCGATGACGGTCGCCCGCTCCGGGATCTGGTTGGGATGGCACAAAAAGTGCCACTGGTCAGTAACTTCAACCGCCCATTTGCGGCTGCGGTTGGGGTGATTTGTCATTTCTCGTTCTCCTCGCCCTTATTATGTTTTCGCTGCCCTATAACGAAACATGGAGTGCCTGCACCTTTAGCCCGAGGTGTAGGCACGCTCCGCCATCTCTTCCCCGCCGGCCAATCCGGCAGGGTCTAATCCACTCCCCAGGTGGCCCAAGCCGGGCCACCGTGACAGGGGACTATTCGTCTTCCGGATCCGTTTTGCCCGTCGCCGCCAAATAGGCGGCATAGGCCTCACTAGCCGAACAACCCCACTTGGGGTGTTTCCACTCCCCACCGCGGTAGACCATGAGGGCGCCGCCGTTGCGCTCCCACTCCCAATCCCGGAATTGCTTGCGGAGCTTTTTGGACTCCTTTTTCCCTATGCGCCCGTCCCACCCGGCGTCGGTCTCTCCTGATTCCAGCGCGGCGATGGCTTCGCCAGCATCTTTGGGGGTCATGTCGTAGGCATATCCATCCACGAACAGGAACAGTCCTCCACCGTTGTCGCCCCAGAGGGTGAACTTGGTGGTGGTCTTGGTGGCTTCGGTGGTGTTTTCCATTTTCTTCACTCCATCCCCTGATCCCCCGAGGAGCGGGTGGGCTCGATCGCCCTTGTTGAATACAAATTTAGCAAATCGTGACATGTCACGCAATGGAAAAAGTGACATGTCACGATTATTTTTTGAGAGGAAAAGGGGGTCTGGCGTGAAAGGGAAATTGCCTATAATGAGAAGTATTTCAGAAAGAGGGGAGTTGGGATAAGGGAAAGGGGACGGAAGAAAGACACATCTCCCGGATGACGCACGGGAGAAGTCTTCAGGTTGAGTAATGTCGACGAGGAGGTTAGGTTGGCGAGGGAATGTGTGGTCTCGATGGCGGCGTAGCATTGCCCTACGCTGGAACTGGGTTTTCATCCAGCGGTGGCGGAAGTGGGTCAGGCACCTCCGTCCATCTGGCTTGCTCGTCCTCGGTCAGGAGTAGCGTGGCGTCGAAGATCTCCCCATCATACCCGTCCGAGTGCCGAGGCACCTTGCCCAAGATGACAAGATGCCCGCTGTCGGCCTGCACCACCTCGGTGCATCGGAGGGTTGAGCCGTGCGGGTAGCCCATGGCCGCATCGATTCGGGCTGCCAGGGCAGAGGCTGCTTCTTCCTGGCTGAAAAGAACTCCTTGCATCGGCATCACCTCGCGTTAAAAAGCCTTTTGGTGTATTCGTGATACAGGTCAACTTGAGCTTCCGTGATGGTGTTCGCCGCTATGACAAGCTCATATATCATAACTTCGCCACCGCCCATGTTGAAAAATATCATTCCGATATTGTCAGCGTAATCCGTCCCCCAGCTGGCGTTCCAAACCATCTTTTCCGCGCCGCATTGCACAATGAAGCCCAGCGCCCCGGTCTTGAACGTCGTGCGGAGAAAAGTAGGCTCCGCCGGAAGCGGGGCGTGCAGAGTATTCAGTGCAGCGGAAGCCATATACGAACGGGCGGTATTTTTCGTGATGCCAAAGACGGTACGTCCCCAACTTGACCCTGACAAAATGAACATTTCCGTGTCAGCAGTCGTCGTCCTTTGGACGGCAGCCATTATAGTCCGGCTGCCCATCTGCACTGTCGTCCCTGCCTTCGGCGTCATGTACGCATAGACGCCCGCTGTGGTGTAGGAGTTGACAGGACGAAGGCCACTCTTGCCGTAGAAGCGCACCGTCCCCGAGCCATACAGCCCGAGTGACGGTTGGCGAACCGCATTTGTCTGCTCAAATGCGTGCCCATTGCCGGAGATATCGCGCCATTCGGCCACGGCGTCAGACCCATTCAGCGTCATGGACGACGGGTCCGTCACCGAAAGCAGCAGACTCGGAGATAGGTCCAAGGGGTGGAATTGTAACTGGCCGTCCAGGAACCACGAGTTCGGCGTCCCAGCAGAAATCAGACGGGCGACTGCTGCCGTGCCCTGGTCGGTCAGCCGGACAAGGGAATTCAGAGACGTGATAGTGTCGGAGCCCTCTTTGACCACCTTGACCATCCCGGTGCCGCCCTGGATCAGGACACACCAGAAGCCGGTCGCAAGGGCAGCCGTAGACTGCTGGGGCAACGTCACCGTAATCGGTGAAGCATTGGCCAGGACCACCACGGATGCGTGATCCGCTGCGGTCAACGTGTAGGCGGTCCCGGATTGGGCGTTGACCGTGATGGCTGCCATCTTGGCTGACGTGACAGCGGCAGCTGCCAGCATGGCGGACGTGACGCCACCAGAAGCGACAGCCACGGTGACGGCGTTCCCCGCCCCGCCATCCGTCACCGTGATGCCGCTCCCTTGCGTGAGGACACGCTCGTTCGACAAAGCATCAGACAGCCCCAGGGTGACGTAGGACGCTGTGACATCGGCATCTTGTCCTGGTGCCCCATCCGCACCATTCGCACCTGCTGCACCATCAGCCCCAGCCGGAATGGTGAAATTCAGCACGGCGACGGTCGGCGTGCCCACATTTTCCACCAGGGCATCCGTTCCCGGTGCGCCGGTGGAGACCGTGCCAACCTCGACCGTTGCGCCCTGGCCAGGGATGCCGACGGTGACGATCTGCCCGGTCTCGTTCGTTGTGACCAGGTTTGTTTCCGTCCGGATGACCGTCATCGGGTGACCCCCTTATCCAGCGTGATGACGCCTTTTGCCACCCGGTGTTTTGACCCGTCAGACAGAGTCACCACCAGGTCGTAGACGGCGTCGTCAAAATCCATTGCCGCTGTCTGCGTGTCGGTGATGGTCACGGTGATGGTCGCAGCGGCACCCCCCAGGGCGATACCGCCATTCACCCCCGTATCCAGCGTCAGAAGGGGCGTCGCGTCTTCCACCGTGGTCCGGATCTGCATCGATGCCGTGGCCCCGGTCAGGTCGACCTTGTTCGCACTCGCCTTGGCGGTATGGTACCAGGTCAGCACGATTACCCGGTCTGCGCCCTGTTCCATGGTGATGTTGATGATGTTGGCTTTTGCGGGTAGGTTTTCCATGTCGCCTCAGGTGTAGACGAAATATTCGTATTCGGTGGTATCCGGAAAAGCCGGAGAAACAGACGGTAAAAGCTCGCCGCAACCATCGCTTCCGGTCCAATACCTTCTTTTTTCGGCAGTGGCGATAGTGTCCCATGGAAGAGAGACAAGACCATCGCCAGGAGAAAAGCTGGTACTGGTAGAGGCTGTGGTGGTGCCGCATGGATTGGCCGGGAAGCTGATGGCGTTTGTTTGGCCATCGTTTCCATAAATTCTGCGAGTTCCTGGAACGTCTTCAATTTTTCCAAATGGGAAAAGATGAACAGAGCTTGTTCCGTTCTGTAGATCATACTTCTCGGATATCGTAGTACAGACTCCATTAATCTCACGATGTACAGACAATTCCTCTTTCGTTATCTGTTGGGCAATTTGTGTTTCGTATGTGACCTTACTTAGACTTTCTCCGCTAAATGTAAATCTATCGTATTTGGCATGTATAGTTATAATATCCTGCCCCCACAAACCACGCATGCCGTTTGGATCCTGATATCTCTGATGATTTATATGTAATATTGATTTAAATAGTGAGACACAATGCGCGATATTCGTTCCACCATCCGATACCTGCCCAAGAGAAACAGTCATCGATTGAGGCGGGTAACGTTTTATCAAGGTAATATCAGCATTAGACACTCCCGCTGTTGGTGCGCTTGCGCATTTGTTCTCAACGTCCTGCCATTCACCCCCGGCAACAATCGGATAGGTAAGCGTACGCTCTGCAGAATACATCACTGGAGTAGTGTCAAACTTGACGCAATACATGGTGGTGTCCGACGCATACCAGGCTAAATTGCCACGGATTGACCAAAAATTGTCCGCAGCCGGAAGACTCAATACAAGCTCATAAGCAATCGTTGCTTCCGTAAATGAGGTGATTCTGTAAAGCCCGCCCCGACAGAAGCAATATGTATTCGTCCCGAAGCCGGCCACCCCCAGAATATCGGAAGGCATGGAGTAAACCGCCCGACCTTGGTAGTAGAAATGCTTTGAAGCTCCGGTCCTGCTATAGGCGCTTTCAGATGGCCCCTTGTAAGTGATCTTGTGTGACCTTCCGGCAATAGTGATTGAGAAGGCGATAAGATAGCCACCCTCAAAGCGCGTTACCGGCTCCTTTTTTATGTTTGGAATCCAAATTTGGAAACCTGGAAATATCTGAGTATAATGGCCATCATCATAAATACCGTATGTGACGCCGCTGCCTTTTTCTCTGGCGAAATAGATATATTTCTTCTGAATTATTTTTCCTATCACCTTTGGATATGAGCGTGATTGATCTGTGTAGCCTACAACGCAATAATCGCCTACAGCAAAAGCTGCCGAATCCTCCGTCCCCCGGTAGTCCACCAGCACGTTGGCCAGGGTCCGGTCTTCCGGGGCATCGATCAGAAACGCCTGATTGGTGGTCCGGCAGTAGACCACGTCATCGTCCAGCTTGACCCGCATATGGTCCTGGTCGTTGATGGTCTCCACCGTCCCCCGGCGAAAGGTCGGATTGAATTTTGCCCAACCTGGAAAAATGGCCTCCCGCAAGAACCAGGCGACTGCGCTCTGCGAGGCGATTGACGGCTGATAGATCCCGTCAGAGGCCTGCCATGTCGGGGTGCCGGAGTATCCCGGTCGGATCAATACCAGGGTGTTGGTGTCCCCCGGTCGCGCCCCCTGGGGAATTTCGATGGTCCCCACGAAGGTGTTGATGGGAAGGGTGTCCGTGAAGTCGCAGCAGGTGCAGCTCCGGGTGGGCAGCGTGCGGTCGAAGCCCTGCAGATACTTCAACCGCGACTGCGCCGAGGCCTTGTTGAGCTTGAGCTGCTCCGTCTTGGAAGCCGCCGCCGAGTAGTTGGCCTCCAGCGTGACCAGCTCCTTGATGGCCTCCCGAATGGCCTCCTGATTCCCGGATTGCAGCGCGGTCTGTTTCAGGGCGATGCCGAGGTGATAGGCCACCCGCAGCACAGCCTCCTCGTTGGTCGCCTCGGTGATGCCGTAATCCAGGGCCACGATCCGATCTTGCAGGTAGGCGATATCCGCATCCAACCGGGTGAAGTCCATCTGGATCTCCACCTGGTACAATCCGCCGCCGCTGTTCGACAAAATCTTGCCCTTACCCATTGGCGGACTGTTGCACCTCCATGGTCAGCGATTCCGGGGATGCGGTGATGACCACCTCGTCGGCCACGAAGGAGTTACCTCCCCAGGTCACCGTGTCGCCGGGGTCGACCGTGGGGTCGTAGAGGCAGGTCAGATTTATGATGCCGTTTTCGGAACGCCACACCGATACCCCGGAAAGGGCCTTGGTCGTCGGACTGCTGTTGGTGGACTGCGAGTTGCCGGATATGGTGACCGACTTGGAATCCGCCCCTCTGGAATCGGACACCCGTTCCAGCGTCACCCGGCACAGCTCCGTGGCGCCGTCCATGATCCACAGCTCCGGGTCTTCCGCCCCCAGAGCGGCAAGAATGGCGTCGGCAAAATCGCTACCTTTGCTCGTGGCCTGAACGTAAGATGGGGTGCCGGAACGCTTCCGGATTTGGAAGTTGGTCAACCGGGCGGAAAGATCGGTCTCGGTCCATACGGCATCGATGGTCGCCCCGATCCAGCAGGAGAAGCTCATGCCGACACCTTCTCCGAGGTCAAGAAGGTGAGCGACACACCTCCCGAAATACCTGCCTTCAGGGTCTCGATTGCCCCCAGGAAAGCACCATCACGCGACATCAACAGCACCACGTCATAGCTTTTGACGAGATGCTGGATGCCTGCCACAATGGCCTGAGTCGGGTTGGAGATGGTCAACGAAAAGTCCTGGTCTTCCGCCACGAAGCCCTGGTCGAGCAGGTAGACCCCGCCATCGAGCGTCTTGGTTTTGTTGACCCGGCGGGAGAGGCTGCCCGTATCGGCGTCCTCTGCCATGAAAACAACCGATCCGTCCGGATCCGCTTCCGTCGCTGCCAGCGCCACCATGAATCCCATCGTCAAATCCCCAGGAGCTGTTGCACGCCCTGGCCATTGGCCTCGATTTGGGCGCGGACCAGAATGGTGTTCATCAGCTGACGCAGATCGGCCTCCATACCGTCTCCTTTGACGATGATGGTGGCTTTCCCTTCCTGCAGCATCTTGGCCTTCATGTTCAGCATTTTAACCTGGGCGTCCACGAGAGCGTTTTGCCGCATGGCTGCTTCGTTTTGGATGCGGAGATTGTTCAGGATTGCCAGCTGGAGCATGTTCACCGCAGCCGGGTTCGTAGCGTTGTTCAGTTCTCCGGCCATGGTGGCGATGGCGTCACCCACTCCGGTGATGGTGTTCCCCAGGCTTTCAAAAGCCGCGCTGGCCACCTGGGCGTCAGCCTCGATCTTGGCGACATCAACCTCTGCCTTTGCCTTGATCGTGACCTCCCGTTCCCGAGCGGCAATCTCCTCCAGCTTCAGATAGCCTTCCATCAGGGTTTTGAGGTTGGCCTTCAGATCCTCTGAGCTTTTCTTGAGATCCTGAGCTGTTCCTTTTCCGGACTTTCCAAGCTCTTCCGTGGAGCTGGCGGCTTTTCTGGCCACCTCGCCGAAGCCCAGGTAGGTGCGGCTGACCTCTTGTCCGGTCTCGTCAAGAACGGCAATCCAGTTCTCGCCAGCATGGGAGGCTTCTCCGAGCTTTTTGACCGCCTGTGCCGACTGGTCCACCTTTTTGGCCGTGTCCTCTCCCTGTTCCCCCAGAAACGCCATCAGCCCGGCAAAAGAGGTGATCGTCCCGGCGGCAGCCCCGGTTTTGTCAGCGGCTGACTTGGCCGAAACCCCAACTGCTTCCATGGCGTCACGAGTGATCTCGGATGCAGATTTCGTGGCTTTGCCCACCCTGTCAAACGCCGCCTGCAACTCTCCGACATCAGTCGCTGACTCTGCCGTTGCCGCCTTGATATAGGATCGCGCCTCGCCAATGTCCTGCTGGATCCGGTCATTGAACATCCCGAAGGTCAGGACATTGGTCAGTCCGTCGTACATGATGCGGGCCTTGTTGAGCAACAGCACCGTGCCGTCAACAATCAAATCCAACATGTTTTTGACGACCGCCATACTGCCCGCGAAGGCATCCCATGCCCCCTGACCATCCCGGACAACGCCACCAAGCGTGGTCATGACGGCTGTCGCTCCAAGGCCGAAATCGATAATCTGGGACATGAAGGAAGAAACCGTCCCGGCGGTTTTTGCAAACTGCGCATCGGACTGAACGAAACCCTCGATTGCGCCGCCGATCAGTTTGGAAATTTGGGAAAATCCATCCACGAACCCGGCCACATACTCCGTGAGGATGGCGATTCCGTTCACCGCCTTCTGAATCGCCCGCTCCAGCCCCTCCACGGATGTCAGATCCAGCTTGCCGAAGATCAGTTCGAATTGATGCCCCGCTGCCGCGCCCAGATCCCCGAACGCCCGCACCAGGCCGGAGAAGTCGACATTTTTGAACGCTTCGGGCAGATTTTTGGCCACCGCCCGGAACAGGTCTTCGACCCGCTTCAATTGCGGCGCCAGCGCATCGAACATGCCATCCATCGCGCCGGCTTCAACCGCCTTTCGAAAGGCGATTTCCATTTCCGTGGCCCCGTTGATCACCCCTTTCACCGGGTCACGGAATTCGGTGCCGATCACAACGGCCAGATTGTCCCAGGCCGTTTTGAATCGCTGCACCGCCACCTCGGATGTTTCCAGGCGGATGGCCACCTCTTTGGCAGCCGATCCGGCGGAATTCATGGCCGTGCCCAAGATGTCGTTGGACTTGGACAGGTTGGAGAAAACCTGCACCATTCTCGCCGCCTGATCGATGCCCACAAGCTGGGAGGTCAAGAAGAGTTGCTGGTTTTTGTCCACCCCCTGGAACGCCCGAGAAACGTCCATCAGGATATCGTAGGCGGAACGCATCTTGCCGTTGGCGTCAAATTGCGAGACGCCAATCGACTCCAGTGCCGCAGCCACCGGCTTGGAGTCGTCGATCAGCTTCAGCAGACCGGTCTTCAGGGCGTTGGCCGCCTCTGATCCGGATCCAAAGACCTCGATGATCGGCACCAGCAACGATTCGGTCTGTTCGAAGCTCATCCCGGCCAGCTTGGCCACACCGGAGATGTCCGCCAGGGCCGTGCCCAACTCTTTGACATTCGAGGCGTAATTGTTGGACACCTCGTTCAGGCTGTCCATGATGCGGGTGGACTCGGTGGCCTCCGCGCCGAAGCCCTTGAGGGTCGAGACGAGGATTCTCGACGCTTCATCAGCGCCAAGCCCGCCCGCAATGACCAAATCCATGGAATTCTTGGCCAACAGCATCGAATCCTTCAGGGAGAACCCGGCCTGCTTGAAATTGGCCGTCGACTGCAGGATCTCCGTCGAGGCCACGCCGTATTTGTCCGACAGGGCAAGCACCTCCCGCTGCACCTCCGGGAGTTGATTGGACTCCTGCTCACTCAACACCTTGTTCAGGTCGGCAGACGCCGACTCGAATTTGACCGCTGCGTTGAAGGCTTGCACCGCATAGGCGGTCGCCAAGGACAAAATCGCCGCCTCCAGGAGTAGCGCCTTTTTCCCGGCGTCTGCGGCCATTTCGGCGAAACGTTGCACCCCACTCGACGCACGGGTCATTGCGGGGGACAACTGCGTGTCGTCCCCCAGGATCACGATTCGCATGGTTTCTTCGAGGCTAGCCATTCATCTGCGCCTTCATCATTCGATTGCGTTCCTCGTGGAAACGTCCCCAGAGCGTTGCCTCGTCGTTCCCGAAAAGGGCATACGGGAAGAGATCCGGCAACACCTGGAACAAGAATCCCCCGTTGATGTTGCACAGCGCCATGGCATTCTGGACGCGGGGGTTATGCCACAGCGCATCTATTTTTTTTCGCAGATGGTCCCCAGGCCGGTCAGTTCGAGAATCTTGTGGGCGATGGCCATGAACTCCACCGGGAAGTTGGCGGCCAGCTTGACCGCCATTTCCCGAGGGCAGACCGGGGCGACCGATCCGTGCTGGACGTAAGAGAGATACAGGGCGTGATCGTCCGGGACACCATCCGACATCGTCTTGGACAGGACCGCCAGGGCTTGGACATGCTCCTCCGCGCCCTGGGCTTCTGCTCTGGCTCTGATTTGGCCCATGATGTCCCGAGCGGCTATCGCGTCCCTCCGGTCCTGCCGGCAGATGGCCATTTCCTCCCCGGTGAGTCCGCGCACCTTCCAGACCGGCGGGGATCCTTCTTGGAAAAATTCGGCCAGCCCCGAGCCGGACAGATCGATATCGGCTGTCCGCGCGACGAACCGTGCGGAACGAAACTGCTTGACGTTGAACATGGCGTTACCCGTTGAAACTCGCAGCGGCTTTTTCGGAGGAAACGGTGCAGTTGGCCTGAATCTGTCCGCCGGACGTGGGGAAGGTTCTCTGCACCCCCAATTTGCCCTGCATCAGGATGAAGGGAGAACGGTTTTTGTCCGGGTAGAACTTGACGGTGCAGGTGGAGTTGGCCTCCAGCAGGATGCCGTCATTGACGCCATTGTCCAGCAGCACCTGGAAGCTTCCCTGTGTCAGGGATTCGGTGGTGGAGGTCACCGTGCCGCCATAGAAGTTCTGCTGGCTATTGGAGTGTGAGGTGTCCGCCGGAACGAACTCGGCGCTGCGAGGCAAGTCGGCAAAAACCGGCTCATAATACTCGATGTAGACGCCCTTGGTGGCCGGGCCAGTGTGGGAGAGCGGCAGAGCGGAGTCAAACTTGAGGTGAGCCGTGGTCTGCGCCGACGCAGTGGCGCTGAGGCCTTGTCCGATGTTGTCCAATTGATAGGTTGGGAAATTGGCCATTTCGGAGTGCTGGCCGATCACCTGGAATACTTCCGACAAGGCGATGGTGGCGCCAGCGGAAGAGGCTACCCGGATTTGGGCGATTTCCACCGAGTCGGCGGGGATCAAAGGCGGGCCCCCAGCCGCCGCGCGGACCTCCGAGAAGGTGGCGCTGGCTCCATCGGTACCGACAACGACGGCAACGGCGCCACTACTGTTCATCGTCACCGAATTGACCTTGGCCAGAGCCCCCGCCGGGCGCGTGATGGCCACATCGGTGTCGGCAGCCACCGTGAACAGGGTGCCGGCAGAATTGGCGGTAAACGCTGCCACATCCACCTTGTCGTTTTCCCCGGAGGCCGCCGGCTTGACCAGGTTTTGCCCGGTGACAATGCCGTTGGGGCGCACCGTGGGGGCATACCCCTCCTTACCGGACAGCACCTGGGCAGAAGGAGTGAGGGTTGTACGGTCGCCAGAGTCGGTCATCTTCTCATAGGCGGTCTTGGTCCGCCCGGCTTCGTACTGGATTTTGGCTTGGTTAGCGGTTCCCATCGATGAGGCTCCTATCAGGGTTGGGTGGTGGGGTCACCAAAAATGGAGGACATGGTCACGTCGTAGGTCACCGCGACAGCGACTATTCCCGATCCATGCTCCGGCAACCCCCATGTGGCGTTCGAGAGCGCCAGGTCATCGGCAAGGCCGTCAATGGTGTGGTCGCCGGATTCGATGTTGTCGCGAAGGTCCGCAATCGCCCGATTGGCGATTTGCGAAGCGTTGCCACCATCGAGCGATACCAGCATCTCGACGGTGAGTTTCAGCGCGGTCTGCTGGTTGCCGTACTCTTTTTTCGATCCGACCTCGTCGCCGTCCCAGACGACACAGACCGGGAGGTCTTCCGGGCGATACGGACGCTCGGCCCGGAAGACCTTTTCAGGGGTGATGTCGAACCAATACCCCGCCTGCTTGGAGATGTGGGCCAGGGAGGCCATGATCTCCTGCAACAGCCGTTCACGGATGGATTCACGGGGCATATCACACCACCCACAAAATCGAGTCGAATGCGGTTTGGGCTTTGATCTCCTGCACCACATACCGCGCCCCGCCGATGATGCGAACGACATCCCCAGGCTTCGGGCTGTTGACGTAGGACCGGGCAACGGCCAGATACGTCTTCAGCTCCACAACGGAGGATTTGAACCCGTCCGGCTCCACCTCGGCCTCCTGGTGGTCAAAGACCATCACGGAGATCTCCTGCCCGGAGTCGGTGACGGTGTAAGTCGCCTCTTTTCCGTCCTGATAGATGCCGTCGTCGTCATCGGCGGGGTTGAAGGGCATGGTCAGAGCCTTTACGCGGTGATGTTGGAGAGGACGTAGAGTCCGCCGGTGTAGATCACCTTTTCGACACACTCTTCGCGGACTCGAACGACATCGCTTCGGGTTTGCTCTTCGCGGTAGGTCTCCACCAGGAATCTTTGGGGATTCCCTCCGGGGGGGATTTCACCGCTCCAGCAGATCCGGCGGCCAAATTGCGGAACCTCGATATCCTGGCTATTCACGACGCGCAGAAGAGAAACATACTCACTGCTCCAAAGGCGCTGATAATCGGCATCCTGTCCTTCGTTGGCCGCATCGAAAATGGGGCGAGCGATGATGATTTTTTCCACATCGAAATAGGTGGCCAGCGTCCGCACCTTTGCTTCCGTCGGCAACAGGTCGATGGAAGTCGTATACTGGGCGCTCGACTTGAACTCGGTGGACATGCAGACGTTGTTGAAAACCTTGTCAGTCATCACGATGGCGTTGGGAAGAAGGCCTCCGGCAGACAGCATGGATTCCTTGGCCGCCAACACATCGGCTTTGGGGCTCGACGTGGTCAAGCTCGACCATTCCGTTCCGACAGCAGCCGTGCCGCAACCCGCTGTCGTACTTTGCACCAAATCGCGAACCCGCACTTCTCGCTCGCGGTGAACGACCGACATCGCGCGTTTGACCGCAACCATGTCGGAGTTGAACATGTTCGCGTACAGCTTCCGCATGCGATCGTCGATCGTCTCCTCCCGGCCTTTTTCGCTGGTTGAAAAATCGTCCATCGTGAACGTTCCGGACCCGCGAGAGTAAACACCTCCCATCGCGCGAGCGACTTTCGCCCGCTTCAGAAAGGCCTCAGCCTTGAAGACGGGATATTGGCCTGCCTGTGTGGCGCTATCCCAGGGGGGCATACACTGATCAGCGATATACCCGGCCTCGATAGCATCCAGATCGAGTTGTGACGCGATGACTCCCATCGCGGGAAGAGGGGTGGTGGTGGTGGAAGAGGGACCGAATCCCATCTTGGTATCCTTTCATAAAAAAAGGGGCCGAAGCCCCGTTGATTGTCTATAAACGACCTCGTCGATTACGAGGTCATGATCTTCTTGGTGTACTCCAGCGAGAGGGCCGTCAGGTACAGCGCGTCGGTGGTGTGCGCTCCCGGCGTCAGCTCGCAGGTGAAGGTCTGCGCACCGCTGGGCACGTCGGAAGCACCCATGGTGATGGTGTACTCGACATAGCCGGTGCCGGTGACCGCCCCCGAGTTGGCCTCCACCTTGGTGTCGCCCTCGTTGCAGTACATGTCACCGGCGATGACCGGAGTGTCGGTGGCTCCCGCCATGGCTGCCCGGAAATGCACCACCAGAGAGGCGGCGTCATCGATGTCCGGAGGCAGCGGCACCTGGAAAATCACCGGGTCGGAGTTGCTCGCAGCCCAGGACACCCGCAACGCCGAGTCGGTGTCGCCATTTTTCAGGTCAAGAGTGGGCGTGGTGTTGGCCAGCAGCCGCCCGACGATGTTGGTGGCATCGGTTTCCAGCAGGTTGGTCAGAGGGACCGGGATGAATCCCTGGGCCGTCACCGCGTTCTGATAGAGTTCCTGCAGGGCCGCTTCCACCGTGGCCGTGTCCGTGAAACTGCCCGCATCGGCGATGGAGACCCCGCCAGCCGTGGTCGACATGGTGGTATAGGGAGCCCACTCGACGATATCGCCATCCGCTCCAGCCGCCGAAATGGCGACACCGATGGCGGACCCGGAAGAGGAATCGGAAAGTTTGCCGGCAGCCGCCCCGTACAGGACAGCCCCCACCGCAAACGAATCGGCGGCAACCCCGAAGTGGGTGCCGTTGTGATTGCGCATGCGCACCGCAACGTTGGCCCCGTCCGCAGCGTCGTATTCCACGACCCCGATATGCTGTTCACCGGCCCCGGCCACCTCCACCTGACGAGTGGAAGAGGCGGCGGTCGCTTTCACCCGCCGCCCACGGGTGAGCGCCCCGTTGGCGACGAAAGACCCTACACCTTCTTGATAGCTCATGACGATTACTCCTTCTTCCCGCTACGATGGATTTCGTAGGCTTTGGGGTTCTGGCGGGCCACCGCTTCCGTGGCCTCGGCCCGCGTCTTGTATTTTCCGGAAGCCACCGCCGCATCCACCAGAGCCACGAAATCCTGGGCTCCCGTGGTGGTATCAGCCGAAGCGGTGATATTCACGGCAGCCGCGTCGGCGCGCATGCTGGACAGGAAATTCACCCCCTGTTTCTGCTGCTCCCGGAGGATGGCGAGAGCGGCTTGGCCGGGAGTGGTCACGCCATCCGCCCGGAACGCGGCCATCAGCGACTCCATGCCCGGCACGGCGATGGCATTCAGCCCTTCCTGCCGAGCCAACTCTTCCTTCCGCCCGGCCTCTTTCCACTGGGCCACCCAATCCGGATGATCCTTTTCCACCATCTCCCGCGTCATCGCCTTGGGATCGGGGGGAGTGGGGGACGGAACGGCATTATTCACATTGTGTTGCATCGGCTGATCCTCTCGCGGTTGGTTGGAAAAAGCCGCCACGGGAGGGTGGCGGAACTGTGAAAGATCCCAATCGTTGCT
Organism: Magnetococcales bacterium; assembly: GCA_015231925.1. Lineage (NCBI taxonomy): Bacteria > Pseudomonadati > Pseudomonadota > Magnetococcia > Magnetococcales > Magnetococcales bacterium. The sequence goes on along the minus strand of JADGAQ010000004.1, from coordinate 40,421 downwards.
GACCTTGACGGGTTTCCCCGCGTGCGTGGCAAAACCGAGCGCCACGGCATCATTCCCGGTCATCCAGGTTTCGGCGGCCATCAACGCCTTGATCTCCTCGATGGTTTTTCCAGAGTGTCGCTGGTAGGAGGCGACAATGCCCTCCGTGATTTTATCCAGGGAGTCCGCCATCTTGCGCATGTCGGATGCCCCGCCCCAGACCATGCCGGACGGGTCATGGATCATCATCAGCGCATTGGCGGGCATGTGGATTTCATCGCCTGCCATGGCAATCACCGAAGCGATGGAAGCAGCCAGCCCGTCGACGTGGGCTACCACCTTGGCAGGATGCCGCACCAGCATGTTGTGGATGGCAAACCCCGCGAAAACGCTACCGCCGGGGCTGTTGATGCGCAAATCGATCTGCTCGACATCTCCGAGGGCTTTCAATTCGGCAGCAAAATCGACCGGAGCAACCTCCTCGTCAGACCATTTTTCGTCCATAATCGGACCATAAATGGCGATTTCAGCCGTTTTTTTGCCGTTTTGAGCCGCTTTCGCGGCCATATTGAACCAATTTCGCTTTTCAGCCATTTCCGGTTCCTTGCTGGATGTCTGGAGCCACCAGAGGCATGACCAGGCCTGCTTCCTGCCTCATGCGCTCTTCCTTGGCTCGTTGGCGGTGGATTTGATCGAAATCGCCCCCCATTTGCGCCGCTTCCTGGTCAATCGAGGACAAACCGGCCCCGATGCGGACAACTGCGGCATTTGCTTCCTTCAGCGGGTCGAGCTGGCCGGGTGCAGGGCCAACCCACTGCGCCCCCTGGTACGCGGCGCGAATTCCAGGGTCGGAAAAATACCCCGGAGCCTGGATTCGCCCGAGGGCCACCGCCTCATCCATCCACGTTTGATAGACAGGGGTGCAGAGCGAATCGACGAGCCAGCCCCTTTTGGTCAAAAAAAGCTTCCACGCCTCCAACAGAGCGGCCCGACTGGCGGAATAGGAGGCTGAAAAGTGCATCCGAAGCAGCTCGACCGGGATCCCGAGTCCCACACCGATTTGCTCCTGCACCGCCTCGACGAATTGGGCAAACGCCTGGTTCGGTCTGCCGGGGGCCACGCTGGTGATGTCTTCACCGGGAGCAAGGTTGACCATGGTGCCGCCGGTCATCTTGAGATCTTCGTCCGCCGCAGTAGCTCCGGTTTCGCTCTGTTGCCCGGTCGGGTCGAAATCCTCCAGGGCGGGCGTTTTGACGAACACGGCGAACATGCCAGCGAGGACCGCCGCATTCATTTCAGCCTCGGTGTACCGGTCCAACTGCTTCAGAGCGGTGATGACCGGGGCGAGGACAGGAACGCCACGGCTCTGTCCAGGACGGGTACGGTGGAAGATGTGCAGCAGGTTGCGCCTTCCGCTTTGGCTGCCGAAGGCTGGAATTCTCTGCCAGGAACGGCCCCGTTCCACCTCGGATCCCGGATGAATGTCCCTGATGTGGTAGGCCAAAGGGGCTCCATAGGCATCCCGCTCGACGCCGCCGGCAATTTGCTTGGAATCGGCCTGCCCGTTCGGGTTGCTGACCCGGTCAGCCTCGATCAACTGGATCCGCAGAGAGAACGGGAGCGTGGGCGTCCCGGAACGCATGGGCAGAGCCACAAAAACATCTCCGCTCTCCAGCATCGACCGGAAAATCACATCCTGCAGTTGCCGGAAATTCTGAGTCCGAGTGATGTCGCATTCCGGAGATTCCGAAAAAAGCCGCCACTCTCGCTCGACCTTTCCCTCCCACTCGCCCGCCGCCTCATCTGTCAGTCGCAGCGCCTTCCGGTCGACACGGGACTGCAGAGCCAGCCCGGTTCCGACGACATTCATCGCCTGGGTGGAGACGGCTCCACCGGCCAGAGGGGCGTTCCGGACCAGATCCCGTGACCGCTGCCGGAGCTTCGGAAGGTCGGTGAGAGTGTCCGCGTCGGCATCCCCGGTGCGGGTGCGCCAGCCGGACATATCCCGCCGCACCACGGACCCGCCATGAAAAGCGCCGTGGTAGTTCGTTATTGCTCCTGGCTTGATGCCGGTGATCGATGTCAGCAGACGATGAAAGATTCCCATGTGTCATCCCACCGGGGTGATGCTGCGAATGCGAATCCCGGAGCGACGCGCCCGGGAAAGCTGGTTTTGCCAATAATCGATATTCTCCCGAATCTCTTTGGCGTCAGCGCGGGTGATTGTTCGGCCCGCGATTTGGTACGCCTGGTTCTTGGCTACCGCCAGATCGGCGGCGAGCCACTCATCCAGGTGGGTCTGGGCAATGGCTGCGGGCAAGGCCATTAAGTGATCCTCCGAATGATGCGGCGAGGCGCAGTATTCGCCGGCGGCGGCTTTGGCGCCGGCTGAGGTGTCGGTTGCGGCGTTACAGCGGGCGCACGCGGTTCTTCCTTCGGAACATCTTCCCGAAGGTCTATTTCCGTCATTTTGTCGGCCACTTGATTTAGTTTCAGTCCGAGGTGTTTCAATCCAGCAAGGGCAGCCATGGCGTAAACCCGGCAGTCCAGGGCTTCGTTTCTGGCGTGCTTCTCCTTGACCCAAACCCTTACCGGCGAGCCGCGATGCCATTCCGTCACGGCTTTTTCAGCGGTGAGCTGGTCGAAGTATTCCTTATCCCGGTCCATGGGGAAGTGCATGTAGCCGGGGCCGGAGGCTGTCATTTTCAGGCGGAAAGCGATGTCGTTCTTCGCCGCATCCACCCCCAGCATGTAGATCGGGGTCTTGTTCTTGGTGTTCCGGCTCGGCTTTCCCGGCCAGAGCGGTTTGCCTGGGACCGAATAGCCCTTGCCGGCCCAAATTCTTCTGCTTTGCCTAGGTCGAACGAAATCGTAAACCTGTGTGGTGTTGTGACCTGCGGAGTCGATCACGCAAGCCTGGATGTGGAGAACAACGCCTTTCCGGGAGTGCTGCCAGGACCGCAAAAGCTCCTGGTCCAGTGCTTCCCAGACCTCCTTCCCGGAACTGTCCCCCCACAACACCTTGTAAGCGATGGACCAGGATTCTTCCCCGGCGCCAAAGCCAACCACCTCCATCTCGATCCGGTCCGGCTGGACATCAAGCCCGGCAACCAGAACGGCGACCTGAGGAGGCAGAAACGGACCCCAAACTTCGCGTCGTTCGAGGAGCCCGGTCGGATCAACACCTTCCCCGGAATCGTCCCAAAGCTCTCCAAGGCTGGAGTTGGTCCAGACCTGTTTGAGTTCCTGACTGCCTTCGGCTGCGAGTTCCTGTACAGCCAAATCCCCCCAACTCACCCACGGGGAATAGAGCCCGGAAAGCCAAAAACCGGCAGTTTTTCCGCCCGGTTTCGCTGCAATCCAAACCCCTTCGGCCATCATGGCCGCCTTGTGATACTCCTGGATTACAGCCCGACAATGCTCGCACTCGTAGAACGCCTTCGAGCGGTCGTTTTCCGGGAACTTGACCTGCTTCCAGACCAACGTCTGGAGCTGCTTGCAAAACGGACAGGGGACGAAGAACTTCCGCTGGTCCGAATCCAGATAGGCTCTCTCGATCCTCGAAGAGCCTTTGATTTTCGGCGAGGAGGTCAGATAGATCTTCCTCTGCCCCCGAAAGGTGTTCGTTCTGGCCTCGGCGAGCCAAACGGGATCACCCTCGCCGCCAACGTTCCCAGGCCACCGCTCCACCTCGTCACCGGCCAGACGCTTGACCGCGATGGACATCAGACTGGCGGGAGAATTTGCCCCCTTCAGCCAGACGACTGCCCCGTTCCGGGCAACCTTCAGATTGGTCGAGTTCCCTGAATCCCTGGATTTCTGTTCAACCACCAGATCCTTCAGAATCTGGTTGTCGGCAATCATGGGATCAAGGCGTGTCTGGGACAGCGTCTTGGCGAGATCCATCGTCGCCGTGACGACAGCCATCGGTCCGGGCGAGTAGTGGATCGAGTACCCTATCCAGTTCAACAGGATCTCTGTTGCTCCCACCTGGGAAGGCTTGACGAACACCACCCTTTCGAACAGGCTGCCATCAGACAGGCAGTCCATGATCTCCTTGAGGTACGGGGTGCGGCTGGTGCGCCACCGCCCCGGCTCGCCGGCAACCTTCAGAATCCGATGCTTATCGGCCCATTCCGAGACCGTGATATCTGGCGGGGGGCGCAGAGCCGCCGCAGCCGCCTTTCGGACTACAAACGCTCCGGATGCCAATCATCGGTCCTCATGCCATTAAATATTGACCCGCAAGAACATCCTGGGATCCTTTTCAAGAGCCTCTTCGACCGTCAGATGGTATCCGTTTGCTGTCAGGAGTTGCTCCCCAAGACCCGACCTGATGGCTGCCAGGAAAGCGGGCTTGTCGCGCAGGAAAAGGCGCGAAAGTTGGTTGTCTGGGCGGGAGATATCGGTGCAGCAGCAGGCGCAGCCCGTTTCACCACGCTCAACCCAAGCCTCCCCGGGGAAGGTCTGTTCCAGGATTTTTCGAATATCGTCATCGAGAAAGAAGGCAAGCGGCTCGACGTTGAAAACTGGCCACTTTGCGCACGGTTTTTGAATGAACCCGTGATCAGCCAGAGCCAATTTCCTTCGGTTGCTGTCGTCGGCGCGGTTGCCCCATACCAGCACTTTGGCATCCATGGACTTCAATGCCTGTTTGGCCGGCACCTCTTTCAGGTGGTAGCAGCATTGCACCGGCGAGGATTTCAGCCCCGGACGCTTCTGCTTCCAGAAGGTGTGGCCCCGCTTGGGGCCGATCGGGAAATGGCCCCGAGAACGCCACATTTCGAAGGCCGTCACCCCTGGGCGAGTAATGGTCAGGGGGAGTTGCAACTTTCCGGCAATTCGCTCCACCTGGGCGGAAGATCCTGGCGTTCCCAGGCCTGTATCGTTGTAGAGGAGGGACACGTCAGGCCACAACCGTCTGGCGAGTAGAGCCGCGACGGTGGAATCTCGGCCACCCGAAAACATGACCACGCGCTTTCCAGGAGCTGCAAGCCTATCCACGTCACGCATGATGGTCATGGCGGCTGAAATTTTTTCCTGGAAAGACAGGTTCTGCATTCTGACAATATCGGCGAGGCGGTCTTTCAGTTCCTGCCCGCTGATCCGTGCATAGACTCCAACCGGCATCGCTACCCCCTAAAACTGACTTTGATTCCCCTGCCGTAATACTCAGCACGGAGCTTTTCAGCGTCTTCGGCTGTTACCGGACCCGAAAGGACAATTTCCGCAACCTGCAAAACGTCCCCCTTTGCCCGCGGCTGCTCTGTCGCCTTCGCGCTCCCCCATGACGGCAGTTCGGCGCTAACCTCCTCGGATAACAGGTCAAGCTCTCCAGGAGCAAAACCGGTCAATTCCAGGTCAAATCCGTCTTCCGAAAGAGCGATCAACGCTGCCTCAAGAAGTTCGCTATCCCACCCCGCATCCAGGGCCAGCTTGTTATCGGCCAGGATGTAGGCCCGGCGCTGGGCGTCGGACAGATGATCCAGGACGATGACCGGCACTTCGGCCAGCCCGAGCTTGCGGGCCGCCATCAGGCGGCAGTGTCCGGCGATGATGCCGTCCTTACCGTCCACCAGGATGGGCGAGGTGAAACCGAACTCCTTCATGCTCGCCGCCACCTTCCCCACCTGGGATTCAGAATGGGTGCGTGCGTTGCCGGCGAAAGGAATCAACCGATCAATCGGCCACTTCTCTACTTTTTCAGGCATCATCATTGACGATCTCGTCTGCGACGCCGTTCAGGGCATCATCAATCTCTTGCTTCAACAGACGAACGATTTCGCTCGCCTCCGTGGTGACAGCCAGGACAGGGCCCAACCGAAACGGAATGGCTCTCATGCGGTCCCTGACCAGTCCAAAAGACCTGGCAGTTGCCTGTCTTACCTCATCAGCTTTTACCAGTTCCCTGGCTCTTTTTTGGTACTCCTGCTGTGCGAGCTTGGCCTGAAAAGCCTCTTTGATAGCTCTTGCTTTTTGATAATCCGGCCCCTGTTCGGACGGGTTTCCAGCGATGGAACCCTGATCGGGAGGTTTCCGGGTCTGAGCCTGATTTGTGTTGGCGGCCCATGCGGCGTCGCATTTGTCAGGATCAAGGGTTCCGTCAGGCTCCGCAGTGATCCTTCCGCTGCTCAACGCCTTACGCACGGCGGTATGCGACACGCCGCGACGTATGGCGTAAGCACGGATTGACATTCCCATCACGGTTCCCTCAAAATGGTGCCCTCCCTGGAACCTGGAAACCCGTTTTCCGCCGGCACACTACAAATATGTTGGGGTTCGAACGGACCCTCGGGATTCGCCGTCCGGAAGTACCTACCCTTATGTGGTTATGAGGCGGGGAAGGGGGTCGAACGAGCCTCGTCCCAGCAGCCCCCAGGCCCAGCCCAGACCCACCTGCATTTCCACGGGTGGTCGCCATCAGCCGAACCTGGCAAGCAGCCCACGAGACGGACGCATGTTGCCGCCATGTCTGGCAGCATACCGGGCGATTGACCGCCTGATCTCGGACTGCAACAGACCGGGCAGGATCTCGTGAGCCTTGTGTTCGCCGACCTCGTAGAACTTGAACCGTTTAGGGTATTTCGGTTTGACGAAGTAGTAGACCAGCCTGCCGTTGAAGCGGATGCCGTAGGGGTTTCCCCTCTGATCTTTGGCAACCGACACCTCGCGGCGTACCCGGTTGCGCCTCCGGGAGCGAGCCGTCGCGTTCTGCTGGGCGTTTATCTCCAGGAAAGCCTGCAACCCGGACAGAATCTGTTGAATCTGCCCCTTGTTCGGGTTGCCCGCCGAATCGTATTTCGTCGCCGGCGTCGGCACCCACTGCTGATTGATGGGCAGGACGCCCTTTATCTTCAGCAGCCGCTCGCTGGCCTTGTCACGTCTCGGTCCGCCGAACACCTGGGGTTCGAGATAGTGGCTCTTCCGCTCCGCTCCGGAGTCGGCGGGCTTTTTGAACCAGTCAGATGCTTCCATTCCGTTTTGAGAGGATGCGGTCTGGACCTTCAGGCTGTTCAGGGTGTAACGAATCGGGCGGTCGAAAACGCGCTGCATCTCCGCCCTTTCAGCGCTTCTGACCTCGTAGGCGGTTTTGTTGATGGCCACCTTCGTCCCGAACTGAACCGCTGACCCCATGCCGCTCAGAATCGCCCGGATCTGCTCGACATCGCTTTGATCAATCTGGATGACAGCCATTCAGTTTGTCGTTTTGAAAATGTAATGCACCGCAGTTGCGGCGACTCCACCGCCGGCGGCTCCCCATGCGGCGGCCTTGATTTCCACCGCCCGCAATCGGTCATCGAGCTTGGAAATCCATTTTGTAAGCTCCTCCTGCCGGGTCAGGATGGTCTCGATTTTCCCAATCAACTCCCCGAGACGGAGCAGAATGTCCTGCTGAACATCCATGTCAGTACTTCCAGGAGTTGGGCCGGACGCGCCATTTCGGGCCATCTGCCACGGTCAGGTTGTCGATGTGCAGAAAGCCGTGTTCGTTCCCGAAGCCTGTGCAGCCGAGACTTTTGGCTACTTTTTGGATTTGCTCCTGACGCTTTCCGGAGCATGCAATATCGACCGCGCGCCCTGTGGTGTGCGCCCCGTCCCGCCCACTGGTGCTGGCACGCTCGTTGTGGTCCGGGCAGCGATAACCGGAATTGATCGTCATCGGCAAGTCGCCGCACTCGAAGCGCAACCGCTCCAACAGGTCCATAAAATCCGGGTCCATGTCGGCGCATCCGCACCCACATTTGCAGGTCATCTCACCACGGGAGAAGTGCGTCCAGGGCCATTCGGCGGTCGTGGGGGGCATGTTGTCACCTTTAAACCAGGAGTTGCGCAAACCGGAAAAGAGCCCGACGGTGAATCTACTCAGCCCGATTGCCACCGGTTTTACCCTCAGGCATGAAAATCGCTGCAAAAGCAGAGATCAAGGAAAGTGTGTCCGCAATAGCCTTGACCTTTTCGGGAGACCCCCCGAAAGACAAAACAATTGGGGGAGCAAACTGAACCACCACAGACGATAGTCCAGCCCAAGTGGACGGTTCTTTCAGGCGATCAAAGATCGTGTTCACACTGTCAGTCTCCGGAAAAAAGAAACCCGCCAAGGTTTCCCGTGGCGGGCTGGAGGAGGCCATTCAATTTGTGCGGTCCGCAGGGCGTGCGTTCCGCAATCATAGTGTTCACTCTGTCAAATTTTGTCTCGTTTGTCTCACCGGAAATTTTTACCGGGAACTTTTATGGATGAAACTGAACTATCCTTCCGATAGCATATTTCCAACGTCTGTTTGCTGTCGCCCTTGAAATTCCAAAGCATCTGCAGATCTTCTTCCATGGGATTTCATCCGCCACCATCCACACCAGTCTTGTATGATTTTTATCAAGACAGCACAGCCAGTTGATTGCCTCGTCCATTTGGGTGATAGCTGCCGCTGTCGGAGGGTCTTCCCGGTAGGACGAATCGTCGTATCCGTAGGCCTCGGCTGCATCATGGACCACGTCGGGCCAGTTGGACCTGTACCCCGGCGGTTTGAGATCCTTCATGGGCAGTTGGCGAAGAGTGAGGACTGCCTCCTTCAGCCTTTTGGCAACGTCTTTCGGAGTCAATGCGATTTGGCTATTATTGGCCTCTAATTCGCGTTTTTCATTACGACCGCTACTCTGCCATTCCTTTTCCGAAATAACGCGAATTTGCCGGGCTACGTGCGTCGCGTTGGCGTGTTTCATTGCGCATCCTGCTCCATTGCCCAGTAAAGGATGGCCAGCGCGTCCGCCTCGTTGTCGTCGCCCGGAGCATGGCCCTTCGCCTGCATGGCTTCGATCATCAGGTCCTTGCCCGCATTACCTTTCCCGGTGGCGTGGAGCTTGATGGTGCCAACCGGGACACCCTGGTACGGGATCCCCCTCTCCTCGCACCACGCCGAAAGCGTTGCGAGGAAGCCCCCATAGACGTGGGCCGCCGTGGTGCCGATGTGGCGCCGCACCTCCTCGAAGGTCACCCGGTCGATTTTCCCGGCCTCGGCCACACCGTTCAGCCAAGCCCGAAACCGCAGGAAAGACATACCGCCTCCCTCGAATCGACCGGGAGCGAACTTGTTGGTCCCGCTGACGATGGACCCATCCGAGTGACGGATGGCCCAGCCGGTGTTTGTTCCAAGGTCCAACGCCAAAATCGCCATCATCCCCTCCAGTTGGTCACCCGCCATTTCTGGCTGTTGTAGACGACACGCCGTTTCCGGAACGCCCCGTAAGCAAACGGGTGGTCGTCGAGAAAATCGATTGTCAGTCCATCTTTTTTCCCTGGAGCTGGCCGGATCACCCGTCCAACTGCCTGCCGTAGCGGGGTTTCCCCGGACATGGGACAAGCCATCGCCAGACAGGACCAAACCGAGCAGTCCACCCCCTCACCAAGGAGCCCTTTGGTCCCCACCGTAATCTGGGCTTCCAGCATGGCGGACATGGCAGCGGCACGTTTCGCTGCCGGAAGTTTGCCATGAACCAGCACGGCCCCCGGAAGAAGCCTGGCCAACTCCTCGGCATGCTCCACCCTGTCAGTCAAGATCAGGGTCCGCCGGTTGGCGACTTTCCGAACCGTCGCGGCGATGAGCCTGTTCCGCTCCGCATCGGCGGTGATGGCTGAGACAAACTCGCTCCATCCGTGTTTTGCCGGGTCAATGCCTTTGGCCTGGATCCCAGTCGGCACCACCTGGATGATGGCCGGGACGATACCCCCGATATCCAACACTTCCCCGGCTTCGACGGTGGCCACCACATCGCCAAGCAAGCGGTGGATGATGTCGCCAAGCCCGTCACCACGGTCCGGGGTCGCCGTGAAGCCGTACCGGTACCGGGCAGGGAACAGGCCGATCACCTCAGCAAACGTTTCAGCGGGGATGTGGTGGCACTCGTCCACCAACACCAAACCGACAGATCGCGCCAGTCGTGTGGTTGCCTCCGGCCTCGATGCCAGTGTCTGGATGGTGGCCACGGTGATTTGTTGCCCAATGAGCCATTGCCCATCGCCGATCATGCCGGGTTCGACGCCAAGTCGCGCCCGAATCACCTCGCGCCATTGCCTGGCCAGTTCCCGGGCGTGGACCAGCACGACCGCTTTTTGCCCCCGACGCCGGATCAGCTCCAGAGCCGTGATGGTTTTCCCCGACGCGGTGGGGGACACGATCACCCCCTGGGTGTCGATAAGCGACTCCCTGACCGCCCTCTCCTGGTAGTCTCGCAACGAGACCTCGCGGAGACGCGCCGGGAAAGTAGCCGGAGATTCCACCCGGCAATCGAGCCATTCCGGCACGATGCCCATGCTTCCGGCCATGGCATGGAGCCGTTTGCCGAATCCGCGCGGAATGTGCAACCACCCGTCAATCTCCCTCAGCGTGGTGACGGTGGGGGACACGTAACTGCGTCGTCCGGAGGAGAGTTGGCGGACATACTCCGGGTTGGCGAAGGTGTTGGCCTTGCGCACAGCCGCCAGCAGTCCCTGTGGGACCGGTGTGCGCACCTCGATTTTCCCCGTGATGTAGATTTCCATCGCTCAAAACGGGATATCGTCGCTGACTTGGGGTTGCTGGGATGCAGACTGCCGACTCTGCTGCTGATACCCTCCACCGCTGTTCTGCTGGCTCCCGTGCTGCGGTCCGGAAGAATTTCCTCCCTGGTCGTTGTGTGGGGTCTTTTCGGCCAGAAGGAGGTAATGGGTCGGTGAATTTTCACCGGTGCGGTTGTTGTTCGGGAGGATCATCAACTTCAAAAATCCGAGGGAGCCATCCAGGTATTTTCTTCCGTTCTTGCTGGTCTTCTCCCACAGACCGGTTACCCGGTGAAGGTTGGTGCATGGTTGAAATTGTCCATTGTTATCGCTCACTGTTTTTCTCCAGTTGATGTTGCGCCAAATAATCCAGCCTCGCTTTTTCTGCGAGAAATCCCCCGCCGCGAAGCCTCATAACCCGCTCCTGCTTTTTCGCAAACTCCAGGTAGTCCTTGGTGATCTTGACCAGATCGAACCCGTGCATCACCAGCCAAAGCACGCCCGGAACCTGCTCCCAGGTTTCGGCTTTGGCGGGTTCAAGTCCGCCACTAACCGTAGCCCGGTCCCATCCACCGTCGACCAGCGCCTGGCCGCAAGCCCTTTTGAAGGCGCAGAAGACGACATCCACGGCTGTTTTTTCGTCATCGGTCAGTGGGGTGTCAGAAGTCTTGGACATGGCCGGACCACTCGAACATCGGGGTTGGTTTGTGGGCCCATCCCTCCAGGTACTGTTGGGAGGCTGAATCGAACCAGAGACGAACTTGGCCAGTCCAGGTGCCATTTCGCTGCTTTTGCACCACGAGGCCGCCGTCATGTTCTTCCTGGATCGACTCCGGAGTAGCACCTCCAGCCAATTTCTTCTCCTTTGCGAAGTTCCTGGTGACCTCGATGACGTTGAAGGCGTTGTCGCCAATTGCTGACGACCCCTTGATCTGGGCCCCTGGTGACGGGATCCCTTCCATCCGGTTTTTCCGGGAATGCGCCACCAGGTGGATGTGGACGTTGCGGCTCACGGCGAACGAAACCATCTCCAGCATGGCCGCCTCCTGTCCGGTGTAGTCCTCGGTGGACACTCCCAGGCGCATCAGGGAGTCGATCACGAAAATCTCCACCCCGTACCGGCGACGGGCGTAATCGCAGACCTGCAGCAACTCCTTCACCTCGGCCTTGCCCACCAGGTCGTAAATCCACAACCCTTCCGACAGCCGGTCCATGGCGGCCTCGATGTACGGCTTTGGCGGATACGCCATCCCCGTCATCTGCCGAACCATCCGTTCGAGACTGCGAGCAGAGCGCATTTCGAGACTTGCCAGCAGGCAACGACCACCGCGCATCACCCACTGGACGATGCTTTGGCCCAGGGCCTGGGACTTGCCGCACCCGGTGTTGCCGGTCCATACGGTGAGTTCGCCCGGTCGAAACCGGAGTCTGTTCCCGATCTTGTTCCAGGCGGTTGGCATGCCCGGCTCGACGCCGCCCGGTGGGTAGAACAGATCCAACACCTCCGCCAGAAAATCGTCCGCATTGCGCAACGTGGGTGGATCGATGGAGCGGGCTGCGACGAAAGCAGCGGCGAAGTCGGAGAAGGTGCCCCCACGAAGGTGCCACTCGTTGGGATCCTTGGCCGGAAGGTCCACCACCCGGCAGCGATGGCGCCCCAGACGCTCCACCAGTTCGACGACAGCTTTCTGCCCGGTCTCATCCTGGTCGAAGCAGAGGTAGATGGTTTCGAACCGCTCCAGGTGCGGGTATTCGGTTTCGACCCATGCATGCTTCGCCCCGGTGCCGCCGCCAAACGGGACCGACAGGGCGGGGAAGCCCTTGCCGTAGAGGGTCAGAGCATCGATTTCCCCCTCGCAGATGGTGACCGAGCGGGCGTTGTCGGAAATGGCCTGCCAGCCGAACAGGCATGGCTCGCAGTTTGCCTCCACGGAGACGACCTTTTTGCCTTCCGGGGTGCGGTCGATGCCGATCCGCTTGACGAAAATCAGCTCTCCGTTCCGGTACGACGGGAAGACCATGTTCCGGTCCTGGAATCCGACGCGATAGGCATCGATGGCTTCCGGGGAGATTTTTCGCTGTTTTGTCAGATAGTCGTCAACCGGGGTGTCCTGGCGAACAGGCGTTCCGGGCGTCTTCGGCCTGGAATACTGCCGGGGCCGATTGACCAACTCCGGCTCCTTCATGCCCAGCCATTTCCGGATGTCTGCCAGGGATTGAGTCAGGGTTTCGTTTTTCACCGCCTGCCAGAGGTCGATCAGATCCCCTTTCTGCCCGGTTTGAAAGTCCATCCACAGCCCCGCCTTGCTGCCGGTGAGGTGGACCTTCAGGGATTTGCCAGGCTCTCCGGAGATGGAGCCCACCTCCCATTCGTGGCCTTCGCGTTTTCCCTGGGGGAGCAGATATTCCGCCACCCGCTGAACGCTGGATGCCAGCGCCCGTTTGATGTCAGTGATGTCGTTCATTTTTCAAAGGGCTCCTGCCCAAGAGTCGTCATCGGGTTCGCTTCGGCGTTTCGTGGCGGCTGCCGGCGGCGATGTCTGCCGTCTGGTGATCTCGTCCTGCAGCCAGAGACGGAAGGCTGCGAGCCAGTTTTCCTTCTGCGCCCCTTTGGCCAGGTAGTGATCCCGGAACCTGGGGAACTCCCTGTCAGGGTCGGGCCAGCCTTTGGCTTTGGCTTCGGCGCGGAGGTCTGCCGTCAATATGGCGTCTGGTGATGCCGGGCAGGGGGTTTTGATTTGGCGACCATCGGCCCGCGCTTGCGCGGAATTGTGTGTGTTGTTTTTATTTACTTCCACTTCCACTTCCACACGTGCTTGCACGTGCTTGCACGTGCTTTCATGTGACGGCACGTGCTTGCACGTGCAAGCATATGCATTACATGTTTTGCAGAGTTCCGGAGGAGGGGGAATGACCGATTCCGGCTCTTTGAGATTGCAGTGCTGATGCTCCTTGAAGGTGGGGATGAACCCGTATTTTTTTCCCAAAACCTCGTAGAGGACAACCATGCCTCGACTGACCATTTCCTCCAGGAGCTGGTTGATTTCGCAGTTGTCCCCCGGCAGCAGCCGAAGCTTGAAGGCCATGGGTCGCCACTCCAGCCTCCCTTCCCGGTCGGCCTCCATCCACAGCCCGATAAAGAGCAGTCGCGCCAACGGGGAGAGACTGACGATGTCCTCGCTGGTAAAAAAGTCCCGTTTTATGGTGCGGATGTTGGCCATGGTCAATTCCTACTGTTCTTCACTATTTTTCCTATCCATTTTCTCTCGCCTCCATTCCGCATGAAGGGCTCTCCAGTGATCGTTTCGGCGTCTTTCCCGTTCTTTCATCCACTCAATCCATACCTTCCTGGTAAGCTCTTTTTGGTCGAAAAACTTCATGTGAAGAGTGAAAATATAGACCAGCATAAGCAACATGATAGAGGACATTATTCCACCCTCCTGAATTCCACTCGCCAAACCCAAGGATTGTCTTCCCAAGGGTAGCCGCGCTTGGCGTTGATTGAGTCCCAGTATTCAGCAAAACATTGTTTAGCTGGATCCATAAAAGCATTATTGTTCTTTGGTAACGGAATAGCCTCTTTACAAAATTCCTCCAGCGTTAATTCGTGCAACCTTTCCGCCCACACATCCACCACGTCTAGGATGATGCGGGAAACCGAACGAGGCATAAAGAGAGGAGATTTCCAGCCATCTTCTATGTGACCGGCAGCGTCATCCGTCCGATACAAAACGCGGTCCTGACAGCACTCCATAGGCATCCATGCTTCTTTGACCCAAAGTCGGTCTCCGCGCTCGCCGTAAGGAGACCGCCAGAACCGCAAGCTCCCGTTTTTTGTCGAATTCTGCGGGCCAAAGAACCATTCACAACAAGACCTGCCTTGTCGCAACGACCAGGACGGGAGTCGATAATCAGGGTTGCGTTTATCCTTGATCGGTTGCGGCTTTATCACTCTCCTGGTAACAGTCTTCCGGCCATCCAAAATGGCCCGAATGGATTCAGCGTTAAAGATGATCGGGCGTTCTTTCATCTCTTAAAACCCCATCCCCTATAGGACAAACAGCAGAAGGATAATCATGGGCTTGACACTCATCCGGTCTTTCATCGTAAATTGAACACGATGTTTTTCCGTCATCATCATCAATAAGATGTTCGCACGGTGCCTCAAGGGGAGGCGGTGGCATCGTCTTACAGCAATGTCCACAACGTAGGCACTGCATTAGACCGCCCCCACCGAAACCGCTGCCGGCATCTCCATCGAGTATTCCTCCCACGTAACAGATTTAAAAATTGCCTTGTGGTTGACCCATCTAGCGAAGGCTGCCGCCATTTCTGAAGGTTTATTGGTGCCATCTAAATACGGTTGCGCGAATGGGTCAAGATCCATTCCTTTAAGGAACATCACTCTCTCCAATGCGTCACTGACATCGTCCACAAGTACATATACTGAATACCTCCGTGGGGTGACATTGTGCCACCTAAGGAGTGTTACAGCTTTTTGCAATGTTCTTATCTGGCTTGAATGGTCACAAGCCAGCCTTAACGGCTTGAGCCATTTTACTCTTGACAATAATTTTGCAATATTATTATCAATCAAGCGAGCGTCTAGACCTTGATTGATATCGATTCTGAGTCCAAGCTTGGCAATCTTTTCTATTTCCCTGAGCCCGTGTTCATGGGCCAATATGTTATTATCAAGCAATACCAAGTCTTTATGAGCTAAAAACTCCTCTATTTCAGCATGCGCTGAAATTTCTCCTTCCTTGGATGGAACTACACACCAAGTACAGTTCCTAATACAGCCTCTAGTGGCGAACCCCATGGAATAGTTAATTCCGTATAGAGCATAGTCAGGCATAGAGTGTTCTATTTCTTCAGGGAGCGTTTCCGCGCTCCCATACCCTGTCCCGCCTAACAACGCGCCTTTAGGTAGGTAGGGGTCATTATCCGTGAAACTGAATATCTTTGATGAATACACGGACTCATACAGTGCTTTATTAAGTGAATTATACCACTCACATTCCAATCCCAGAGATTGAAAATATCTACTGATCTTCATAAGTGCCAAATTAGGCCAGCCGGTACGATCGGCATCGTGCAGGCCGATCATTGCGATAACCCCACGCAAGCCGCCATCTGCCGCACCCATATGGGTGTCGACCCAAGGACAAACGTCTCCCCAGCCCGCGCGAGCAGGATGGCCCGACCAATCACCTCCGCTACGGCTCGCGCTGCGGGCGGGGGGACGGCGTTGCCAATGGCCATCCGCCACCTGGTGTCCGAGGTGCCGTCAAGCGGCTCCGTCAGATCGAAACCTTGGAGCGCCGCCAGCTCCAGCGTGGTCAGGGGCCGGTGCCATGCGCCGCCGTGCAGGGCGCGAATGACGAAAACTCCACGATCTTCCGGGGTGGGAAAAAGTCTGGGATCGGCGATGGACCACCACCCGTTACGGTGGGTCGCGGTGCCGGTGACGGCGTGGGCCGGTTGATCCATGTCCGCCACCCCATAATGGCCGTGGCTTTTATCGCCCAGCGCCACCCGTGGATCCGCAATAGACCACGGGCCGTTGTCGTGGCAGGCGGATCCCGTCACCGATCCCGCCGCGCCATCCCAGGGGCAGATGCCGAAATTGCCGCCGGTCTGGTAAGACGCCTTGCCATCACTCCAGACGCGGGGGTCGGCGATGGAAAAAGCTCCATTGGTCGTCCCGGATTTGCCGGTGACGGTGCCGATGGTGTCATCCATCCGATTGACCCCAAGATGGTCATCCCTGGGGGTGGCCAGGATGGCGTAATCCCGCAACACCCCATCCTCCACCCGGAGATCACGCAGGGAGCGCCAATCCCCACCGGGCGGAATCATGGCCAGCCGGACCCAGGTGCGCCACGACAGCGCCGGCACCCTGTGCATGGGGTTGGCCTGGGGTCCGATGGGTACCGGCAGCGAGCCAATCACCTCGCCGATGGTCCGCAGCGGTTTGCGGACTGGCTGATAGAGGTAAGCCGGCACCTTCTCCAGGTGGCGGGCAACCAGGAGGAACCGCTTCCGCGATTGAGCAAGCCCGCCAAGGTGGCCGCAATCGTGGACGGTCTCCGCTGCGGCGAAGCCGTAGTGCCGGAGCAGCCCGACGATTTGGTCAAGCAGGTGGTGGCCCCGGGTCGCGATGCGGGGCACATTTTCGAGGATGACGAAGGCGGGTGGATCGTCGGCAAAAGCCTCCAGGGTAAGCCAGATCCCGCGCAGGGCCAGCCGATTCATGGCCTGGTATTTCGCCGTTTTGCTGGACTTTTCCGGCAGCAACCCCGAATACCCCTTACACGGCGGCGATGTAAAAACCACGTCCGGGTACTCTCCACCGGCAGCCCGAAGGACATCCGCCGGTGTCGCCTCGCGCCATCCGGCAGGCGGCTCGTGGCCGTGCCAATCGGTGTACTGCTCCCGGTCGAACAGGTCCATCACCGTGCCGGGGGTGCCGGTCAGGCGGGAGAAGTCCCTGATGCAGGCCGGATCGGAGTCGATCCCGCCCAGGCAGCGGTATTGCCCCTGCACTCCTGGAATGCGCGGGGAGGCCTGCTGGAAGCCCATGGCTCCACCGCCGATCCCACAGAAGAGGTGGAAGTGGGTGAGAGTCATGACGCACCACCATGCCGCTCGACAAGCTCACACCCCTGCTCAAAAGCTGCCCTGCAGCGCATCTTTTGCCATGCAGATTCCGATGGAGACCATCGCCATCCGTTACTCTTCAGCTTCTGACGAAATTCGAAGTCAGGCTTTTCTGTCAGAAATATCTGAATACGGTTTAAATTCTTGCTGTCCACAACACGGGCACCCCCAAACTGCCGCTCGCCATAGTCGGCGGCATCGATTATCTTCATCCTGCTGATGCGCTCCTTGAGTCTGCGCATCTCGGCACTGTTGTTCGACAGCTCGAACGACTCGAACGGTCTCCCTCCAGACCAGTCCGGACGATACGAGCGAATCATCTGCTTGGTTTCGTCGGATAATTCAGCGGTATCGAGGGATGTCGGATCGTTCAGAAACCGTCGGTAAGCCGCATTCACCGCCAGCATGTGGGTGTGTTTCTCCTCAAGCCCATCAAGCCTCTTCTCAAGCTTCTGAACAGCATCCGGATCGTCGGCGGAAATTGCAGTGTTGGATTTGGCTGCTTCAACCTTGGCGGCCAACTCGTCGGCTTTCTCATCAGCCTCGATACTTTTCCGCATAAGGTTATGCATCCGTTCCTGGTCTCGCCTAGCGGACCGTTCCGAATGATGTCCGACGAGAATCGGTTGTCCTCCATAAAACCTCTCGCCGATCTGCGCATTGCGGTCGAAAGCGGCGGCAGACTCCCGCCTCTTTCTTTCTTCCGCATCTTCGAGGTTGCGGATTCTTACGTTTCTTCGCTCTTCGAAATCGCGCCTGCCTCGTGTGTCGCTCATCGGTAACCCTTCGGCCCTTTACGGGCTTTTCTGTTTTGCGGAACGCTGTTGTATCCCCAGTTACTGCAAATTCCGACGAACACCACCGCCTGTTTCAGAGTTTTGCCGCGACGCTCGGAGCCTGACTTGATACTCCGCAGCACATCTATCCCGATAGCGATAGCCTGGGGAGGCAGCATGACAACTTCGCCTTCTTTCATTTCTCTTCTCCAACATAATCAAAGCACGAGGTAAAGCCTGAGAGGCACATATCATTCACAGATCCGTTATCGCACAAGAGATACTCTTCGCCGCCAGCACATCTCACCACTGCTCTGCTGCAAGATCCTTTCGGCAACTCAAAATCCGGACAAATCCCGTTGCCGACACAAAACGACACATCAAAGATTTCGCAATCATGAGCGTGGCATCTACTGCCATTTTCGATAAAGAACCGGCAGTTGCTCATCGCTTCTTCCGATCTCTTTTCCGATTGATTTCCATTTTTTCTTGAATGGCTTGAAGGGGGGCAATCCCGTACCGACAAGCGAGGGAGATAAGGACAATCATGCAATTCGCTATCTCTCCAGGTATGTCATGTTTTCGCTCTGTGCCATAGGGTATAGTCGCGTTTTCTGCAACAGCAAAAGTAAGTTCCGTCACCTCTTCCGAAAGTTTCTTCATCATTTTAAGAGGCGTCGTACCGGGAAAGGTTGCCTTGTGCCACGTAAAGATGCTTTCTGCGGTTTCTTCCATTTTTAGGCTCCTGGATACCCACCCATCAAGATTACATTTACCCGTCTTGCCGATAAGCCAACTCTCCGCGCAATCTCCACGGAACTTGCCCCTGCAATGGCAAGGTCGAATATCTGTTTGTTCCTTAAAATCCTGAAAGCGTTATCCCGCTTTGGGATTGCCAACCATGTGCCGGCAAAACGTTCCCGAAGTTTCTGGAGTGCGATAGGATCAAGAAAGGCGAAATTCTTCTTATTTCTTGATGTGGCGCCAATATAAATTTTCTTTCCTCCCTGCCGCATCAATAACTCATCCACGCCTCCAATCCCGACGATATCAACAAGCTCTTGCAACTTTTTAGAAAGAAGCGGAACAATCTCGTCCTCCGTAAAGCCACCGATATCGACTGGCATCTTATTGTTCCTTCGCAGTCTTGATGCTGGCCACGGTGCCGTCCTGCACCCAATAGCATGCATCGAAATACCGTGACACCGTTTCGGCGTAGTCGCGTTTAGCGGTCATGGCGATAATGAAGGCCGTGGTCTCCGGCAGCTTCGCAAGCATCCCCAGAAGTCCCATTCTGCCTTTGGAATCCAGGATGTCGGCACCGTCGAACATCAGAAGTTGGGAGCCGTCCAGTATCGCGAGTGCGGCCTGCATGGTGGCTTGGCAGCGGTATTTGGCTGACTCGGAAAGAAGGAAAAACGGATGTCCACCGAAGGCCAAATCCATGCCTGGAAGGAGAGTGACCGGCCCCCATTCCGCTGCCACCGACAGACTGGCCAGTAGGCCGTTGACCTGCTGCAAGACGGAGCGGAGCTTTTTCGCTCGCAGACCCTCCTGAGTCAGAACCTCCTTCGCCAGCGCCAGTCGTGCAGCTCGACCGGCATACCCGGTTGCTTCCGTCCAGGCCTGGAAGGCGAGGCAATCGTTTCGCGCCTTGCCTTCCAGCCCGGCCAGACGCAGAACCTCTTCAGCCGAGACGGCGGTGGACGCTTTTTCCTCCGCGACTTCAACCTCTTTTTTGGCGCGGCTGATTTCCTGGTTTCCGAACAGGGCGAGAGTGATGTTGCTGGACTCCGTCTGCAATTCGTCCCGCTTTGCTGACAACTTTTGTTGTTTTGTTTTGATCTCTTTCTGGCGGGTCTCGCGGGCCTGTTTGACCACCGCCTCGATTTGCTTTTCAAGGTCAGCTTTTTCGACCTCCAGCTTTTCGATTTCCTGGTTGAGGGTTTCGATCGCTGAGCTGATGCCGCAATTGTGCTTTTCCGTCTCCTCCAGCTTCTTCCGGGCTTCTGCGATTTCGGCGTTGATCTCGTCCTCCGTCCGGACCGTTGCCAGTTCGACGACACCAAAGTCCACGAACAGTTCGACGCCGCACGCCGGGCACTTTCCGTTGGCGTTTGACCTTTCGGTTGCGTCCGCAGTGATTTCCGGCTCGGACCAACCCTCGCCTTCGAGGGTCTCGATCTCCCGCTGTTTCTCGGAAATCGCCTCGGTCTTCAGCTTCAGTTGGGCGATAAGATCCTTCGCCCCTTCCTGATCATCCTTGACGGCCAGAGCTGCAATCTCCTCGTCGAGGGCTTGGATCTCCAGCTTCAGCCGGCTTATTTTTTCCTGAGTTGGTCTGGTTTCGAGGGTGGGCTCTTTGGCCTTCAACCGCAGCTTCTCCAGGTTTTCGCCATCCACAGCCTGACGGGCGATGCCGTCTTTGTAGTTCTCGGAGGCTGAGGTCAGTGCTTCCTGCAACCGCTCTGCGGTTTCGTTCCGCAGCTCCTCGCGCCACCCTTTCGGCGTCCAGGTCTTCGCCTTTTCGGCTCCGTAGGCCTCTTTGGTCACGGCCCGCCATGCGCCGGTGGCCTCGGACCACATGCTGGAGATCTTGGCGAGAGTGCCCTCCCAGCCTTTTTCCTGGATCGAGACCCAAAGGAACTCGACGTATTTGGTATCGGTCAGCCCAACGGCACCCAGCTCGCTGACCAGGTCTTCACGGGTCGGCTCCGTCGATATCCCACCCTTCGCCAGCGCAGCGGACAGCAGCTTCATGCGTGTCGCCTGGGGCATCGACATCCATTCGACCTGGCTAGCCGACATGGGGGTCAAGGAGATCGGAGGCTTGCCCGAAACGCTGTTGGCAGGCCATGAGATGGTGATGGCGGTATCCGGCCCGGTCATGGTAACCGTGGCTTTTTTCTGCCCGTCATGCACCATGATCGCCGACTTGCCGCGAGGCACCAGTTCCTTGCCTTCACCGTCCATCACCGGGATCACCTGCCCGGTCCCGCAGGCGGATATGGCTCGGAAGAGGGAGCTTTTCCCGGCGCCGTTCGGCCCAGCCACCAGTGTGAAGCCGTTCTGGATGGTCAGTGTGGCGCTGGAAAGGCGCAGAAAGTTTGAGGCGTGCAACATCACCTTCATGGCAGTTTTCCTTTAGAAAGGATTTTCGTCCGGGCTGATGCGTTTTGCGGTGGGCTGCACCTTCGGCATGGCCCGTTCGGACTCCTCCTTCATGATCTGAATGAATTCGGCGTTGCCCTTGGCCATCGCATCGAGACGGGCATGGTTCGCTTTCCCCGCCCGGAAGGCGCGGGCGTCATCGGAGTGTTCCCATGTCCAATCGTGTTCGCGGCACAGCTTGCGGAACTCATCCGCAGTCATGCCGGACTCTTCCTTTTTGGGCTCCGGGGTAGGGGTAGGGGCCGCCGTCACCTCTGGGGCAGGGGTAGAGGTGGCAACGGGCTGCTCCGTCTGCACGACATCAGGCTGCCCGGAAGGCTGGAACGGAAGCTCCTGCTCCGGTTGAGCCTGGGGAGCCTCCTGTTCCAGCTGTTCCTGTGCAGCCTTCTCGTCAGCGGCTTTTGAGATGGCGGACAGTTCAGGGATGTGGCTCTGAAGACTGGCCCGGTCGGTTTGGGTGATAGTCTTCCACCACCCCCGGAAGGCTTCAGTTCCTCTTGCGGCAACGCGCTTGGCTTCGTCCCCGACATCCCTCTGAACACCGGCGGCCCACTGACGAATCGCTTCTCCGGTTGCCTCCGAAAGAAATTCCCCCGGCTTGATAGCGTGCAGTATTTCCTGCGGGGCTTTTATCTTCGGGATGTTCGAGTTGCACCAGCAGTCCGGTTTATCCTGAAACATGGGCTTATGATCATGCCCAAGCAGAATAGACACCGTCATTTCGTAAATGATGTTGTTCCTGTTGTCCGTCACCGGCTCCAGGCCTGAATCATAAGGAGTGCCGCCACTTTTCTGCTTTATTCCAGACTTGGCCCGTAGAAGAAAAATGACATGCATCGGGCTTCGAAGAATAATATTCATCATCCGTTTGTGGTCGGTTTTGGGCCTTTTCCACTTGGATAACCCCTTTTCAGTGCTGGATTCCGCCTGATCCAGGACACCGCCCTCACCCTCCCAGACGTGAGAGGCGGAATCGATGATGATGCAGTTGTATCCCCCGGCGTTCTCAAAGGCTTGGAACGCACCCAGATAGTTCTCAGGCGTGAAAGGAGGTTGCAAATCAATATGTTCAAACTTGCCGCCGACAATGCCCGCATAGTCCAGGGCGCGGCGATTTTCGGTGTCAATGAAGCCGATTTTCCCGTGCGGACCGACGAGACCGCGTGCGAGTCGTAGCGCCGAATGGGTCTTCCCGGAGTAAGAAGGCCCCCATATTGCTATTCTTGCAGGCCGCTCTGTTCTGACAGCGGGCTTAATTTCATACACACGCATCAATCAATCCTCCTCCAGCAGGGCATAGGCTGGGAACTCGTGATCCTTCAGGACGGTATATTTCGTGGTATCCACCCACGGAGCGGCACCAAACCTGGAAGAACAGTCCATGAACGTTTTGACCCCCTTTTTGTACAGACCCTGTCCGGTGGAGAAAATCAGCCCCTGGCTTGGAATCTCCTTAATAACCAGGTTGTTGGCTTCCCCGCTCTCGATGAAGAGAAAGAAGAATCGGGGCGGCTCCTGCATCCGATTGACGAG
This sequence comes from Magnetococcales bacterium, assembly GCA_015231925.1. Lineage (NCBI taxonomy): Bacteria > Pseudomonadati > Pseudomonadota > Magnetococcia > Magnetococcales > Magnetococcales bacterium. The sequence continues at coordinate 17,768 of JADGAQ010000004.1, read as the reverse complement.
ACCGGTGCAGAGCGCGTGATTCGGCTGACCGAAAACAGCGCCCTGCCGTATCAGTCCTTTCGCAGCCTGCACCGCGTCGAAATAGACGGCGGCTTGGATGTGGTACTTCCGGTTGGCGATGGCCCGAATGACCGCCTGGTTGGTATCGACCTCCATCACGTTGGAGAAGGTCTTGATATCCACCGTTTCTTTTTCGCGGAGGTAGTCGACGCGGGCCTTCATGCGGCACCCAGTCTCTTCATGAATCCAAAAAATGGAGACTTCCGGCGACCCGTACTGGAAGACCTGACGCCCCATGGGGTGGGCCTCGATCATTCCGGCCATGGCTTCAATCTGGTCGGCGGTCTCGCTCTTGATTACCTTTCCGCCGGGAGGCAGATTGGCGTGGAAATCGCGCAGAATGATCGGCCAGAGTTGGGCACCCGGGTCGTTCTCGATGATCCGTTCGGCCATCTCCAGAAGAGTCCCGGACTTTTTCAACCCAAACCATCCACACCGCTCCCGTAGGGCCTCCACCCCGTCGAGCAGGTTCGGAAAATCCTCCTTCGCCGGAAGAGCCCGATGCAGGCGGCAGAAGTCCTCGTAGCCGAAGAGAACCCGGTGGTGGAAGAGGTGGCCAAACTCCTTGGCCGGGGTCGAGTTGTCCACCCGCTTGGGGTTCATGCCCGACCTGACCCAATAGGTCAGCGGAGAAATCAGCAGGTGTTTTATGCCCGAGTACGACAGGGCAGGATCGTTGACGTACTCCTCGAACGGCATGCCGAAGTAGACCCCCGGCTCGTGTTGTTGTGTCTCCATCAAAGCCTCCATCCAAAGAACAGCAGCGCCAGCACGCGACCGGCAACAAAGCCAAGCAATGCGCCCACGGAGATCTCCTTACAGGGGGCAGGGCGTCTCTTCGCTCACGGGAAGGAGATCTTCCTGGAAGTCGCCTTCACCATCGAACGGCAACGCCAACTGTTCCGGAGCGGTTTTGACCTGTATCCCATCCGGGTCGAGGAAACCTTCGGCGTCGAGCAGAAGGAAGGCGACCTGCCCGCCGCCGGCGGACATGCCAAAAGCAGAGCAGGCTTCCGGGGATTTGGGGGCATCAATGATGATCCTGACGCAATCCTTGATGGTCGCCTGATTCAGGGTTCCGGTGACCACCCGGCGACCTTTTGCCGCCATAGCCAAGGCCGCCTGGGAAATGAACTCCTGACCGCGCTTGGTGATGGTGGCAACCAAGTCGTCGCGTTTTTCCGGGGGCATGTTGTCCCAGGCGGTTTTGTGTTCCTTGAAGATTTCCACCACCAGGACGACGAAAGCCCCCAGCATGCGGCCATTGGCCTCACCAAGCTCCTCGAAGGTGATTTCCTCGTCGACCACCGCCGAAGGCTGGACAATCACCTCGTCCTGCCGGTCGAGAACCGAGCCTTGCGCTTCGGGTTCCAATTCATCCGCTTCCTTTTTCACTGTTTTTCTGGCCATTTTGTTTACCTTTGCGTTGAGGTTTTTCGAGGTTTTCTTGCCCAGACGCTTTTGTTTCCTTCGCCTGGTACGAGTCGCATTTGCTTGTCAACCTTGCCCATCTCCTCCAGATCGGTCAGCGCGATGAAGACGTCACCCGCATCCATGTGAACCTTCGCGTTAACTCGCGTCTGGATTCTCCAGAGGTCTTCGAAGATGTAGCGCAGGCTTCTGAAGACAACCCTCCGACGCCACCACCTTTTCAATTTTTCAAAGGCTCCGAACATTTTGAAACGCCTCCATTCGTCATTGTTCTGGTATATAATTATATAAAGAATATTATTGTTGAAGGTTGGCCCGTAACGTGGGCCAGTCGTTCACCCGACTGAGGTGCTACTCGTTCCCTTCGTCGTCCTCCAGATCCTCGTCGAGCCCGTTGTTATCACCCAGGGCCCAGTTCAAGGTCTTCATGATGGTCTCGTTGCGTTCGGTCGCGTTGGCATCCCAGGCTTCCCCGGCACGATTGGCCAGGCTCTGAATTTCCTCTTCACTACGCAGCGGCATTTTTGAATCTCCTGACAGTTGATGTTTTCCGAAAAAGAAGACTTCCATTTTCCCTTTTTCGAGGTGTGCCGGTGTTACCCGGCTCTAACCGATCAGACGGCGTTTCACCGTCCTCGCCTCCACCCAAAGGTTGCCCTCTGGTTCCAGCGGCGCGCTCTCTCTGAGTCCTATCTCGGCTCCCGTCTTTCCAGGCTGTCAGCCAGCGTCGCCCCTGTACCCTGACCCAACAGTGCGGTAGGCGACTTTACCCCTTCTGACCCAGCGCCGCGTCAGAGGCAGAGTCCTTGTATTCCAGACCAGGCCGTGCAAGTTCCTGGCTTCCGGCGCCAACTCGGAATTTGTAAATGTTAATCGCCCCATCCGGACATGATCCGGAACCGGCCCCGCCATGGTCGGGGGAGTGCGCTTACACCATGGGGCGGTAGGATGCTTTCCCACCTTCTACCGATCCTCATGCGGGGGATGGATCGGCAGGTGGGCTTCGGCCTGCATCTGCTCTATCCGGAAAATCCCCGAGGGAGACAGGGCGCACCGCCGGAACGTGCTGTATAGGATGCCGGGCATGAGTCGGCTTGACTGCTCCTACGGACAGAGGGGATGCTTCGACTTCACCTTCAGCCTTTGGGGCACCACAGATAACCATCCAGTTCAGCCACTTTTTTCCCGCAACAGGGGCAGAATTCCGGCTTGCTGCTAACCCGGCCACGAACCTGACCCTCCTGGGGGTCCGCCTTGATCACCCCGCCGTTTTTGATCAAATGCACCTCGTCGCCAACGCGGATGTCGTTCGTGACCACCTGTCTCCATGACGCCAACAGGGTCAGTCCGGTCCCCTTGATGCTGGCCAGAACCATTCCGCTCTTTTCGATGGGTTCAACCTTCAGCACACGCATTTCGCTTCACCTTTTCGCCCTTCCTTTTGGCACCGCCGGAAGGTCCAAGGTCTCTTCCAGGCCCTGGACGTGTAGCGGTTGTTGTTGGACGACCATCACCTTGACTGACCGCTCCAGCCAGGAGGCGATATCGTCAGGGTGGAACCAGACTTTCCCGGCATCACACCATGGTGTGATGTAGTGGGCCGGGGCCTCGCCATTCTTGAGCATCTTGCTCAAGGCGCTGACCTTCGCCCCGATGAAGGCGGCTGCCTCATCCAAGGTCAGATGGTTGACGAAGGCATCAGGCTTTTCCATTTCAGGCCTCGCTGCGAGTCCTGGTGGTCGTCCGGCGTACCGGCTTCGCGGCTTTGGCCATCTCCTCCTTGGTGGGGATGATCTCCCGGAAATCGTCCATGGGGATGCCGGTGCATTTCTCGATGGTGTTGACCGTCGCGAGGTTCAAGGCTTCCGGGTCGACTCCCGGAAATCTCGACAGCCAATCGCTGACAACCTTGATGGCCCAAACCTTGTCGCTGGCAGATGGTCCTCTGGTCGCCTTCGTGGCGGGGGTGGTGGGGGTGGTTTCCATCGTTACTCCTCCTTTAGTTTGTGTTCTGGTTTTTTTGTGCATTTTTCCAAGCCTCTACCACCTCGCGGCGGTAGAGGGGCTTCCGGGCGTGAACCTCGTAGGCCGGTCCAAGCCCAGCCTTCCGCCAGCGCCGAACGGTGCTGTAACTGCGGCCAAGCAGCTCTGCGGCTGCGGTGGTGTCAATCAGTTCGTCCTGGTTATTCATTCTTTCCTCACTCTCAGCCTGGCACCATACTTGCTTAAATGGTGTCAACGTGTTCATGGGGAGGATTATTGCGAGAAATTGCAATCACCGTCAACGTTTTTCTGCAAGAGGTTGCAATATTTTTGACAAATGGTAAATATATCAAAGAAAATCAATGAGTTATCAGGAGATATTTCCCCAGCAGAGCTTGCAAGAAGATGCAACTTCGCCCATAACTCTGCGAAGAAGTACCTCGCCGGTGGTACCCCAAGCGTGGAAGCTGCCATTGCCATTGCTGATGAATTTGGAGTCAGTTTGGATTGGCTTTTGACCGGAAAAGGGGAAATGCGTCCCCAAAATCATTTTCCAAGCATTCTTGATGAGGAGTTCGTTTTTGTCCCGAACCCGAGATCAGTCAGAGGTTCCGCCGGGCATGGAGAGGAAGTCCTGGATGAAAGCGATGTGCGGCGCATTGCCTTTCGGCGCGATTGGGTGGAGCGGGAGATGAGATTGGATCCGAAGCGGTTGCAGTTGATTTCGGTGGTGGGCGATTCGATGGAGCCCACACTGCGAGACGGTGAGCTGATTTTGGTTGACCTTCGGGAAGAGTTTCGCATCCGTCATGATGCCATCTATGTGCTTGACCATAACGGCGTTGGACTTCGAATCAAGCGACTGGCCCGGATGTCTGATGGAGATTTGGTGATCAAAAGCGACAATCAGAACTATCCGCCGGAAAGAATCCCAGCGGATAGGTTGTCAGATATTGAGCTTCGGGTTGTAGGGAGGGTTGTTTGGGGAGGGAGAAGGATGTAGTGCCCGGTATTCTTTTAATCCAAGTTCCACTTGCTACGTAAAATGTACGGAGAGCCGATAGCACTATAGCAATCCGCCTTTTCTTTTTCTGAGGTTGTGTTTGAGCATATGCGCATTGCTCTCACTTTTGAATCTGCGGTGCATCGCTCCCACTTCGCAAAATCATCGCTAATCATGCAATTGCTGCCGATATGGTACTCCTTCTCCAGTCCAGTATAAATTTCCAATTTTCTTTTTTTGTCAATATCTTCGCGCTCTTTTGCAATTCTTTTGTTTGTCTCCTCAAGAAGATTGCTTGGACCCATATCAGGCAGCAATACTTGCGCATTTCCAATATTGGGAGCAATTGTTTTTTGGGTTTCAGTTGTCGATTCTGATGCTCTGCATGGTCGATTCCTGGCAATTGTTTTACCGTTTTCATTGCAATAGTAAATATCGGAATAAGAGGATACAGGAATGGTAAAAATTATTGCAAACATGAAAGTCGGTATTATTTTTGAACTGATTGCTATCATGTCTGTATCCCCCCTTGCACTGGCAGAGTTATCGAACATTTTCATCATCCTCGTCGTCTTCATACTGCTCATCGTCATCTTCTTCATGTTCAGTTCTGCGAACACGCCTTCTCGGAGGGTTTTCTCCCTCCTTTATCCATCCTTTTCTTCGATATCCACTAACAAGAATGCTTCTTGACACCAAAGAATACAATATCGCCGACATCCCAAACGAAGGAGTGAAAAGTAGAAAGCTGATAAGGGCATGTCCCCAATAGCCTTTTATCACAAAAAATATAGGAGCAAATAATAACGTCCACAGCCAAGTAAACCTAGATATCTTCTCTTTGTACCCGTTTGCCGGATTTATAAACGTAACCTCACTATTCCAGAACATTACAAGCATTACAGATAAAAACACCATCATAAAATTGAATATGCTTCCTGATATGGTGGTTATAATATTTTCACTATTTTGTTTTTCTTTGGTTACTTCGGGCGCTTTAGATGCTTTGGCTGTGGGAGATGTTTCTTTCTTTATTTGTGCTTCTTGTGTAACTCGTTGCTTTTCTTCCTTCTCTTTCTTCTCCCGATACGCCTTCGACCTAAACGCCCCCTCCTGGTCCCTCTGCGCCGCTGCCCTCTGATACCACTTCTGCGCCTCGTCTTCATTCTTCTCAACCCCGATCCCCAGGTCGTATGCTTCCCCCATCATCCGCTGGCCAACCACATTCCCCTGTTCCGCCGACAGCCGGTACCATTTCGCCGCCTCGTTGAAGTCGGTCGCGACGCCGACGCCCTTGTTGTACATCACCCCCAGCGCCAGTTGCCCGGATGCGTTTCCCTTGGCGGCTGCCTTCGACATCCAGCCAAACGCCTGGTGGGGATCCTGGGGCACCCCGTCTCCGGAGAGGTAGAGCTTCCCCAGCTCCACCTGGGCCTCGGAGTCTCCCCCGGCAGCTTTCGCGGTGAGGCTGGCCACGTCCGCCCCGTCAGCAAGAACGTGACAGGAGAACAAGACGACGAAAAGAAGCCGGATCATGGTGTGCATGGCGATTCCCAGGCGGACGTTGACGGATACCGAAACCATCTGGAAAACGATACCATTTCCGTGGCGTCACGAAAAAGGGTATCTACTTCCTTTCTATCACCTCATCATCGAACTTATCATCAAAATCAGCACGTTATAACCATTACACGCAACATCCGTGACATCCGCAACGCAACATCCGTGACATCCGCAACGCAACAT
>JADGAQ010000004.1:0-11445 GCA_015231925.1 Magnetococcales bacterium | reverse complement strand
GTGACATCCGCAACGCAACATCCGTGACATCCGCAACGCAACATCCGTGACATCCGCAACGCAACATCCGTGACATCCTCAGCTCAGTTTTCCGGGTTGGATTTTCCTTTCCCCATCATCGCATCCGTCGCCTTCTCCAGCGCCGCCCGCACCGGGTCAAGCGACAGTCGCGCATAGACCGCCGTTGCCGTCTGCGACTTGTGCCCCAGGGTTTTGCCGATGATGGCCATGGATGCCCCGGTGATGGCCATGTGCGAGCCAAGAGACCGCCGCAAATCGTGGATGCGGGCGTTCTCGATCCCGGCCCGCTCAAGGATGCGCTCCCAGGCCTTGCGAGGCTCCACCAGGTGGCCGGTAGCGGATCGGGGGGAGGGGAAGATCCATGGCACGGTTTCAACCCTTTCCAACCCCTGGAGAAGCTCCACGGCGGCATTCACCAGGGGAATGGTCAGAGGGGTTCCGTTCTTCGGATCCGGGATGCGCCAGACGGCCCGCGCCAGGTCTATTTCTTCCCATCGCGCCTGAAAGACATCCCGACGCCGCGCCCCGGTCAGGAGGGCCAACAGGAAGTAAGCTCGCATCTGGGGCGGCTCGTCCTGCAAGGCCCCCATAAAACGGGCAAGCTCCTCCTCCGAAAAGAACCGGTCGCGGGATTTTTCTGGATACCGCCTCACCCCCTCGCACGGGTTATCCCCCTCCCAGAGCCCCCACTCTTTGGCCCGCCCGAAGACGGTGGAGACCAGCGCCAGCACGCGGTTGGCCGTGGTGGGGTGTTCGACCCCGACGCGGGAATGGATTGTGGAAATTACCGGGCGATTGACTTTTGAGAGTGGGATGGTGGCCAGCTCCGAGAGGTGGAGTCGGAAGTTGTCTTCATCCCCTTTCCAGCTTTTTTTTCGTGGCTTTGCCCATCGTTCCAGGTAGACCGCAAAAAGCTCGCCGAAGGTCATCTCCTTTTTCCTGGCACGGCGAGCCGCTGCGGGATTGACCCCTTCCACCTTGGCGTGATTCAGACGGGCGACATGCTGGCGGGCAGCGTCAATCGTCATTTCCGGCCAGCGCCCAAGAGTGAACCGCTCCGGAGCGCCGTTGACCCATCGGTACCAGGAAAACGTTTTGACCCCGTTGGTCGTCACCCGCAGTTGCAGTCCGGGGGCCTTGGTGTCCATGTAGACCACGCGCCCCGATTCTGGGGGCTGGATGCGGTCAAGAAGAGACGCGGTGAAAGATGCTTTGATGGCCGCCATACTGTCCTCCGTCGAAAATCAGCCGGCCCAGTCTGTGAGTCTGGGATTTTTCTGGGGTTATGTTTCGGGTCTATGAATTTTTCAAAGTGCGGGTATTTTGGCGGGTTTTTTTGGCGTGTAAAGGGCAAAATCGGGGCAAAAAACGGCAAAAATGCCCGATTTTGCCCTATTTTTGCCGCAATACGGCTGACTTTTAATCTGTAGGTCTTGGGTTCGAAACCCAAACGGCTCACCATAAAATAAAGGGGTTAGGTCATATTCGGCCTAACCCCTTTTTCGTCCAGCAATCACACCGCAATCAATTAGGGGGATTCAGGGTTCCGGCAATCGGGATTCCCCTGCCGCGATGACGCCCCGTCAGGGGGAGAACTCCTTCCCTGGTGGTGGTCCTCCGTCGCGTTCTGAATGGTCCGGTACTTCGTCCTTCCAGGCACAAAAAAAGGGGGCACGATGGCCCTCTGATGCGGTAATCGCCAACCCGTATGCGTCGCACATTGGCTGATCCCTCCAGTTTCACGACTCCTGGATGGCGGGGATTTTGCGCAAGAGCATCGGCGGCATGAAGAATGCGCCGCCGGATTCCCGCATCCATCCGGTCCCGAGTTTTCCGAACCAGCCGCTACCCGTTGAGAAAGGCTACCCTCCTCAGTCCTGTCTGTGACTTCCTTTGGCTGAATATGGGTGAGAACGGGCTCTAGGGCGTGTTGACATTCACCATCTTTCGGCCCCTGGCCGCGTTGCAATCCGGTTCGGAATGCTCATGTAGGCGAGCTACACTCCGCTTCCTCACCGTCTTGCGCCTTGCCAGGAACCAAAATCCGGCAAATGTCAACACGCCCTAGCGATCAATCTGTTTGACGATGGAGGGGATGGAAATGGCCAACAGATCCCGGACGTGTCGTCCATCCGCTCCCTTGCCCACCACCCGGCTGACGGTGACGGCCTTGCGGCTGATCCGGGCGAAGGGCTCCCAGAAGGCTTTGGGTACGGTCAGACGACCCTCGGCATCGAATTCGAACATGTAAGCCTGGTTGGGATCAATCTGGAAAATGAGTCTCAATTCGGAAATGCTTTCGGGGGTGATGGTGAAAGCGTCGCCGGGGCGGGAGGCGGTATGGTGCATCAGGCTGGCCATGGAGAAGAGAACGTTGCCGTCGGGGTCGCGTTGAAAGCTCAGATGACCTTTGGGCTGATTTTTCGGAGGGGTCAGGGTGCGGTAGGCGCTATCGAGCAGACGGTTCATGGCGCTGAACCGATTGGCGAAAGCCCCCGGAAAGGCAAGTGAAGGCTCGCCGCCGGGGGTGATTGCCACCGGTTTGGCGCTTGTCGGCTCGGGTGTGGCGGGGGTCTCCGTTTGAAGGACGAAGAGCTTCGGTTCGGTGTCCGTCGTGGTTCGGGGCGGATCGGGAGCGACCGTCGGCGCGGCGGGCGCAACCGGATCGGCGGGTGGTGCGGCATCGGGGGGAGTGGTCCCGGCCACGGCGCGGCTCGGCGGCGGAGGCGGGGTGGCTTCCGTGGGCGGGGAGCTTGGGGCCGGGGTCTCGGCGACAAGGGTTTGCCCCTTTCCGGCGGGACCGGGATCGAAGAGCCAGAGGCCCAGTATCAGCCCGATAACGAGGCAGCCGGCTCCGGACAGCAGCAGCAGGCGTTTTTGCTGTTTGGCCCTCAGCAGGGCTTTTTGTTCGGCTTCGCGGGCATGTTCTTCCCGCACGCGGCGCTGTCTTTCCAGTTCGGCGAAATAGGCCTGTTGCCGTTGCGCCTCGATACGTTCCCGGGCGGCCTGGGCATGGGTATCGGTATCGGCGCGGGCGTGGGTGATGAGGGTTTCCGGCAGGTTTTCGGGGGCGAAGGTCAAGGTGGGCGTCTCCTCCACCTGCCAGGAAGGAACGCGGGCGTCATTTCGTGGGAGGGGCGTCTCGGTCGGAGCCGGTTCCGGTAGCGGTAACGACTCGATCAGCTCCACGGGCAGTTGGGTCACTCCCGCCAACCGATCTTTTCGCATGAGCGTGGCGACCAGCAGAGCGACCTGTTTGCCCTGGAAGTAACTGCCCAGTTCGAAGTCGCTGTCGAGGTCCGGCTGAGAGGCGATCAGCTTGCCGACGCCCTGAAGCGTCCCCTTGAGCTGATCGAACTGTTGTTTTTTGGCCGATCCATCGCCGCGCAGGTGGATTTCCAGAATGTACAGGGAGAGTCCATGGCGCACGGCGTCGGCTACCGCGCGGGGATAGCGTTGCAGGTCGAAGCGGAGCGGCGGAACGGGGCTTTCCAACAGGGATCGAATCGCCTCCAGCTCCTCGTCGACCGGGAGGTCAAGTCCCGGCTCTTCGAAAAGGCGTCGCAGGGTGGTCATCCCGACGTGAAGGCAGGAGAGGCTCTCCCCCTGGAGGGAGAGAGTGTGGTCCCGCATCCGGTTCAGAAGAATCTCCAGAAGCTGGCTCGCGGCGAGAATCGGGTTCAGCTCCAGCGATGCGGCGCCGCTGCGAATGGCGCGAACCATCTGCAACAGGCGTTCGAGTTCCTGAACAGGGGTTGCTTCGCCGGGTTCTTCCAGGCGCAGCCGATCACTCTCCGCGGCGGAGAGCCGCTGGCGGGACTCTTGAACGAATGTTTCAAGATCGGGTATGGCTTCCGCTGACATGGATCCTGTTCCTTTGCGGCCATCAACCGACAGACAGCCTCATCACGCTCCCGTTGAAACCAGGGTGTTCGATAATAACCATTTACTACTGGGGTATTGTGAAAAACAGGTCGAATTTAGACAGCTTAAGCAATTGAACGATTTTGCTGCTGCCGTTAACGAGATGAATTATAGCATCCTCGTCACCGCACTGCTTTCTCATTAGAAGTAGCATGCCCATGGCGGCGCTGTCGAGGGTGGTGACTGCCTTGAAATCGATTTCATAACACAAGCCGGGGGGACGATGAATGTAAGACTCGCGAAACTCCCGATGCAGTTTGAAATTGAATTCCGCCGGCAAGCGTATCTTTACCCAGTTGTTGGATTCTTCGGTTTCGATCATGGTGTTGCCCTTTCCGCCCCCGTTTCCGGACCTGGTGAGGAAGGTGACGAGACAATGGTTCCGGTGCCGGGTGGGGGAAGTATAGCTTCTTCGCGGCGGCTTTGCATAAAAAAGAGCTTCCGCAGCCGTGTAGCGTATGCAGAGCCGTTTGTTATCCAAGGAAAAGCGTGATTGCTGCAGAGGTGTTTCCGGCTTGTACAGCATCCGGAGGCGGGAAAATAGCGCTGGCGGCTGTCGGATCTTGCGGGCGAAAATCAGGATGTCCGGTTTTCGGAATCCGACACCGTTCGGCGGACCGCATCGACCGCAAAGGCAAGAGTCCCGGGCTCCGCCCCGGGAGAGTCCCCCCCGAACCCCCGTATGACTGAAGAGAGTCCGGAGGAAACCGGGTCAGCCCCGGTTTTTCAGATAGCCGAAATCGGGTTCGTCGGGTATTTCCAGGGCATGCATGCGGCGATAAAGCGTGCTGCGGCTCATGTTCAACAGATGCGCGGCCCGCGCCTTGTTCCAGCCGCTCTCTTTGAGCATGCGCAGGATGCGGTTTCGCTCCGTGTCTTCCACCACCTCCGTTCGGGCCGGGGTGGGAAAGGCCACCTCCCCCCGAATCTCCGGTGGCAGATCCTCGACGTCGATCACCTCCTGCTGACACACCACGAAGGCATGTTCCACCACATGCTCCAGCTCCCGCACGTTGCCGGGCCAGGCGTGTTCCATGAGGATCTTCAATACCCGCTGGGTGAAGCCGGTGATCTTCTTCTCGAAACGGTTGTTGAAAATATCGAGAAAATGGTCCAGCAGCAGGGGAATGTCCTCGCGCCGCTCCCGTAACGGGGGCAGGGGAACTTCCACCACCTTGAGCCGGTAATAGAGATCCTGGCGGAAGGTGCCTTCCTCCACCTTGCGACGCAAATCCTGATTGGTGGCCGCCACCACCCGTGCCTCCACTTTGATGGTCTGCTCCCCGCCCACCCGTTCGCACTCCCGCTCCTGCAGCACCCGCAACAGGCCGATCTGCATGCGCAAGGAGATGTCGCCGATCTCGTCCAGAAAGATGGTGCCCTTGCCGGTCAGCTCGAAGCGCCCCGGTTTGTCGCGAATGGCCCCGGTGAAAGAGCCCTTGACGTGACCGAACAGCTCGCTCTCCAGCAGTGTTTCGGGCAGTCCGGCGCAGTTGACCTTGACCAGGGGGAATTTGGCGCGGGAGCCCTGGCTGTGGATGGCCTCGGCCACCAGCTCCTTGCCGGTGCCGGTCTCGCCGGTGATCAGCACGGTGGTATCGACGTTGGCCAGGCTTTCGATGAGATTGAACACCCGGTGCATGGGGCGGCTGGCCCCCACCAGGCGGTGAAAACGGTGCCGCATGTCGAGATGCTTCTCCAGTATCGCCAGTCGGGAGACATCCTTGACCACGATCACCGAGCCCGACAAACGCCCCTCTTCATCGAGAAGCGGAGTGGAAGTCAACTCGACGATCTGCAGCGGACGCCCCTCGGCGTGACAGGAGATGCGGTGGGCAGGTGTCGGGGAACGCGCCTCGCGCAGGTCGTGAATGGCCTTCTGACAGGGGAAATGGCAGCGGTCGTGGTTGGGCAGGAAGGGTTTGCCCAGCGAATCGGGGGTCAGGCCACACAGGCGGGTGGCGGCTTCGTTGAAAGAGAGCAGTCGGCCCTGCTCGTCGAGGGTGATGATGCCGTCGTGAACACTGCGGAAAATGGCTTCGAGATGCCGGGTGGCCCGTTCCTTGGCGTCGCGCATCTCCTTGTGGGAGAGGGCGGTGCGCACCGCGTGCAGCAGCGTGTTCTGCTCCACCGGCTTGACCAGGTAATCGAAGGCGCCGAGGCGCACCGCCTCCTGCGAGGTCTCCACGTCGGGATAACCGGTGATGAGGATGACGTAGGCCCGATCCTTGCGGCGACGCAACTCCCGCAGCAGATCGATGCCGTTGGGCGGGCCGAATTTGATGTCGGTCAGAATAAGATCGAAACTGGCCGTTTCGAGGGAGCGCAAGGCCTCGCGGAAGTCACCGGCCACCTGAACGGTATAACCCAGCGGCTCCAGGATATGCTTGAGCAACAGGCGTAAGGCCTGCTCGTCATCGACGACAAGAATGCGTTGCCCCACGGTGTCCCCACGCGAGAAAGGAAAGGAGAGCCGCGGCACCGAAGTGCTCGCGGCTTGGAAGTATGAAGGAGGATGATTTGAAAAACCAGGAACGAAAGGAGGAGGTGTCGTTCCCGGCGGGGAGGGAAGGAGGGGGGCCTTATGAACCCCGATCCGGAAACGACACCAAACAGAAAGGAGGAACTCCGCACTCGCTTTACCTGGACTAACCGGGGGGACGGTCATTTTGCGGAGTCAGGCGTCCAGGCTTGGTTAAATATATTGCACTCTGCGGGCCAAGTAGTCAAAATGCCGACAAAAATTTATAACATACTGAATTTAAAGGAAAACGCTTCAGAATTGTTACTGTTGTATGGTGAAAATACAGGCAAAAGGTGTGTCACTGATACAAAAGTGTGTCAGACAGAGTGTGTCACAAAGTGAAACAAAGGGAAACAGAAGGTCATGGCGGGGGGCCGGGGCAGGGCGAGCCACCCCGGATCCCGAGTGCCGGGTGGAGGGGGAGTCAACCCGGCGTGAAGTTTTCGGCTTCGAAGAGCAGATTGACGATGGCGCGATGGTTATTTTGTGAAGCCAGGGAGAGGGCGGTTTGGCCCCATTGATCCTTTTTATGGATATCGGCGCCGGCTTCGATGAGTTTTTTGGCCATTTCGACGTGTCCGTTGCTGGCGGCCCACATCAGGGGGGTGCGGCCATGCAGATCGGCTTTGTCGAAATCGCGGGATTCGTCCACCAGCAGGGGGGCGAGATCCGGGGAGCGGCTGAGTTCAGTGATCTCCAGGCCGGGTTTGACGGGGATGGCGGGCACCGGCAGGGCGATGCTGATTTGAGGGGCCATGGGGACATGTTCGGCGAAGCTGGAGAGGAGCAGTCCGGGAATCAGCAGCAGGTATCCGGCGGACTTGAGCAGCCAGGAGCCTCGGGCACGGGGGGCGGGCAGTCGGGTTTTGCGGGTTGTTCCGTCGAGGGACCACCAGGGGGTGGCCGATTTTTTGGAAGTGGCGGCGATGGCCATGAAACGTCTCCTGAAAACCGAGTGATGTCGCAACGAAATAAAGCGAGAAACGTGCCAGAATGATAAATCATGTAATAACAGATAGATGTCCAATAAAGGCGTTGATTATTCGCGAGCTTTGGCGGGAAGAAGGTGCCGGGGCGTGGGAAAAAATTGCCGCTCCCTAAAAGAAGGGCTTTGGCGCCGCCTTCGTGTAACCAAAGTTACCGACAAAAAGTTCACAAAGGAAATTATTGAAAAAGAGAATGGCGCGTGGTAATGGAAAATATTGGCAGTAGGTGCGTAAACAAATCATGTAAAAAACCCTGAAAGAGGACTGAGTGATGAATTACCGTGAAGAGTTGGAAGAGGATGTTCGTCAGGCAATGGAGGCGGCGCGTCGTCAGAATGCCGTAGTCCAGGCGGAGCAGAAGGCCAAAGATCGCTTTGTGCAACGAAGGGCGCACTATCTTGACAATTTCTATCGTCGCAAGAATGATGGAGGCGATCCCTCGTTGCAGAGTTTAGTGGAGGCCTCGGTGGTCTTTTTCATGGGGCCGGAAAGGGGGGTATTGCCGGGCAGTGCGGCTCGGAGGGGAGATTCGGGTGGGGCCATGGCCTTTGCGGAGGGTGAAGCGGGGAGTCCGGGAACCGATGGCGCGACGGGAACGGGGGCGGCAGGTCAAACCACCACGCCTCCGTCATCCGGAACCACGCCCACTCCGGGAGAGGTTCCCCTGGGGAGTCGGGATTGGGGCTATTGGCGGCAAATGCCGTGGCAGGACGAGACGTTACCGACGTCGGCTGCGGACCCGTCGGAAAAGGGTGTGGGTATCGACGGTTGGGACTACCTGTCCGGCAGTCGGGGGCAGTTGGAGGGCGTGGTCCACCACCCCAAACGTCTCGATCCCCCGGACATGAGCCACCTTCCCCCCGATTTGACCTCGGGCGAGGAGAAGTTGATCTTCGACGGGAAACACCTCACCTACTGGAACGACGGCAAGATGCAGAAGTATTGGGGAGGGGTGTCCGGAAAGAAGGGCTTCCAAAGCAAGGAGCATCAGGGAGACAAAAGCAAGGGTCCGATTCCCGAAGGAGCGTGGAAGGTCCAGCAAGCCAATTTGCAGGAACTGGATAGCCCGGAGAAGCTGGCCGAGGCGTGGGGAAACCATGCAGTACAGAAGGTGGTTAACAGATTCGGCTCAGGAGAAAAAATCGGAAGTTATTCGTCCGGGGTTGTCGGTTGGGGCAAACAAAGAGTCTGGCTGGAGCCCGATGAACAAACCGATATCAAAGGTCGAGGAGGCTTTTCCATCCATGGGGGCTGGTTCCCCGGGTCGGCTGGCTGTGTTGACCTGACGAACAATATGGAAGATTTTTCGGAGTGGTTCAAAGGACACGGCAGGGATATAAATCTCCATGTGAAGTACTAATAGAGGCTCAGGAGTGATGAGGAATATTCGGATTATTCTTCATCACTCCGATAACCTTTTCCAATTAAATAGGTGGATCTATGGGACAACTAGCAGAAAACAACGCGACTCCGTCTACGAAAATATTTACAAAATGGCTGATTGTGTATGTTGCAATTCATATTGTGAATATTCGTTGTCTTTTATTATACAATGACTGGCTGCGCTTATATCCTTATGGCGCAGAAGGTCCATATGTGTACTATTGGTCTGAATCAGGGCCGAAACAGCACTACTTTATGGTGCTGCTGCATACACTGGAAGGCCTTCTGGCTGTGTGTATTACCCTGATGGTAAGGTCGAATATTGTGCGAATCGGGGTATTTTGTGTCTATTATATATGGGGCGATTTTGTCGGGTCTGCTAGTGAATTATGGTTGTATGAACAGCTCCACCAGCCTTGTCCGAACGAACGAATCAAAACTATGGAAGATGTACGCTCCTTGGACTGTCCCGGAGGCTATGAAGACGACGGCACGTTGCCCCGACTGCACCGCTACAAGTGGGGAGGGGAAAACGGCACACCTCCCAAGGTTGGCAGAAATTCAGGCTCCTTGGTGAAACCGGAAGGCGCTAAAGGCAAGGCGGGTGATTAGTCAAATGGCCCGGTTCCGGGGTGGGCTTGGTTTGCTTGGTGCTGAGGTTTGAAAGTCATTTGCGGAGGGGGATGAGGAACGCTTGGGGCGCTTGGAACGCTTGGGACGATTTGGATAAGTTGATCGTTCCAGATTGAGGTTTGAGGATACCAATGACGGATTCTAAATATGGTGATAAAGCCGGAACTTCAGCAGTTGTATTTGTAGTGCTAGGTATATTTTATTGGTTGTATATTTCTCTGATTGCTCACGAAATAATTTACTTTGACACTGGGAGAAAGGAGTTGCCATTCGGATATAACCTCGAATGTGAGTTTGGCGGTTTATGGTGGTACTGGACTCCAAGGCACTATTATTTTTCAAGTGTGGTGTATTTGGCAAAGATTTTCTCTATATGGTGTCTTGGATTGTTGATAAAAAATTTGAACTATCGAAATATTATGTTGGTTGTCGGGCTTGTATTTCTTTATTGGTCCAGTGGGTCGGAACTTTGGCTCTTCGAGTTGCTCTACGAACCGTGTCCTTCTGAGAAGATTGTCAGCATGGAGGATATTCGTTCGTTTTCCTGTCGGAGGGGGGACTGATCGGAGGTGGGGTAGACTTTGGCTTGGCATTTGGGGTGGTTTTCGGGTAGTATGCCAGAGTTACCCTGTGGATTTGGTTTATTGTGAGGATATCGGGTCTCCTGTTGTCGTTTTGCGAGGAGTTGGCCATGAGAAGTATACGATCCCTGTTGATGGTCGGTGTTGTCGGGTTGTTTTGCGGGTCTGCCGGTGCGGTGGATGTTCCTTGGGATGGGGACAATGGTTGGAAGCAGTGGCATCCTCACAGGGATGTGAAGGCCATTTCGGTGGTGGGTACTCAGACTTATTTCGGGTCGGGGAAGGATGTAGAGGTTGATGCGGCGCCGGTGGTAGCGGATGTTATGCCGGCGGTGGCTGTTGCGCCGGAGCCGGTCAAGGTTCAGTGTCCGGGTTCGCCGCCGCCCAAGGGTGTCAAGTTGGATGCCGAGGGGTGTTGGGTGATTGATCCGGTACATTTTGATTTCAACAAGGCGCAGATTCGCAAGTTGGACAAGGCGAATTTGGATGGGGTTGCCAAGGCGTTGTTGGAGAATCCGCACATTGTATTGGATGTGAATGGGCATACGGACGCCAGGGGTTCGGACAAGTATAATCAGGGTTTGTCGGAGCGTCGGGCGCGTGCGGTGACGGATTATTTGGTGAAGAAGGGTGTGGATCGGGGTCGGTTGTTGAATACGGGGTATGGTGAGAAGAAGCCGGTGGATGATAACAAGAGCAAGAAGGGGCGGGCCAATAATCGGCGGGTGGAGTTGGCGCCGAAGAGGAGGTAGGTGTTGGTTTGCTTTTGACTTGAATAAATACCGGGGTCCGGGGGGGATTATCCCCCCCGGCGGGTCCAGGGCAGCGCCCTGGGACTTTTCCTTTTTTCCCTTGTCCTTCCCCCCTTCAAGGGGTCCAGGGGGCACCCCTGGGACTTTTCCTGTTCTTTTCCTCTTTTGATTTCCCCACCCCGTGGGGTCCAGGGGGCACCCCTGGGACTTTTCCTGTTCTTTTCCTCTTTTGATTTCCCCACCCCATGGGGTCCAGGGGGCACCCCTGGGACGTTGCCTCTACTCTGCCGGAAACCAACTCTGTAACGTCGTCACCAGTTTGTGGAAACTTGCGCTGTTCCTCCAGGCTACCAGGCTGGCTTTCGATGCGATTTTTTCAAAGTCGCGAGGTTGTGGTTTTCGGTCTTTCTTGCGGGAAACAACCTGCTCAAAGGCTTCCTTGGGCTGTTGCTGCAGAAGCTGTTGCAACGGCTTTCCCTTAGCCCAGTCCAGGAGCCATTGGTTCATCTCGGTTTGTTGAATATCCAGATGGGTCAGAATTGCCTGTTGGCTGTGCCAGAGCCACTCTTCCAGTTCGGGTTCCAGAACCAGCGCCAGATGGTTGTTTGACCAGGTTACGTTGTCCAGCCGGTCGGAAAGAT
>JADGAQ010000003.1:27423-62859 GCA_015231925.1 Magnetococcales bacterium | reverse complement strand
GGACTCCGTCCCCAAACCCCTGCTGGGGACCATGATGGTCCCCAGACCCCTGCAACAATGCAAAGATGAAATAGAAACGGAACAAGACGGGCTCAGAATCCATCACCCCCATGGATGGTCAGTTTGACCCCCTGCCCCTGGTTGACCACTTCGAGGGAGGGCCTTGCATGCGATATTTCAAGGCTCTCCCTCACCAGTGAGAGAAAACCCACCCCCTGCGCCTCCATCAGATTGCGACCGGTGAGCGGATTGACGTAATCCCGCAGAGTGCCCGCCAGAAGCTGATTGCGTCGGATCGGCTGGCAGCCTTCATACAAATCCTCCGGAATGAGCGAATTGGGCAAACCACCGGGATTGCCGATCTCCAGCCGGTCCGGAAATACGTTGACGATCACCTGGGAGCCCCTCACCTCGTAATCCCGATGCACCACGGCGTTGACCACCGCCTCCTGAAGCGCCGTGCCGCTGTAGCGCGGCTTGTCGAGACGACCCCACTCGTTCTTCTCGGAGCGAATCGCCAGATAGGGACTGCGGAACAGATACTCCAACGCTGCGGCAATCTGCCGGTCCACCGGGCCTTCGAACCGCTTTACATCCACCGTATTGCCGTCGGCGATGTCGTGGTCGTACAGCGCCAGTTCCACATACGCCCCCGGCAACCAGCCCTGGGGACGTTTGGTGAAGAGCAGAACCCCCAGATTGGTCAACCGCCAGCCATCCTCTTCACTGGATTTGGCCAGTTTGAGGTTTTCCAGAAGATACTCCAAAGGACGACCCCGCTCCCCGAAGGAGTGCCCGAAACGGCGCCGGTGGTAGTCATCGAAGAGATCCCGGTCGAAATCCTCCAGTGAGGCGCCAAAACAGGGCCGCTCTTCGAAAGGCAGGGCCAGTCCACGCGAGGTCAGCAGTCGCCCCAACTGTTCCGTAGGGATGATTTCCCGTTGCTCCCCCACCCGCTTCAGATATCGTCCCTGGACCGTCTGGAAAATGGTATCCCGCGACCGGGGAATATCCACTTGCAGAATCAATCGCTCCCGTCCCGCTTCATTCAGGTAGCGCCAATTGAGGCGGGGCTCCAGCAGCCCTTTCGGCAGGCAACCGTCCAGAGCGCAATTGACCACCCACTGGGCCAGTTTGTCCCGCTTGTTTTCATCGATTCCAACCACCTGCCGGTTCTTGTTGACCCCGAAGAGGACCACCCCCCCGTCGGTATTGGCCAGGCTGACGAAAACCTCGGCAATGACCTGCTGGGCCTTGCCCTCCTCGTTGGAAAAGCGCGGCGCGTCGCCGACGAAGACCACCTCCTTGAACTCCAGGTAGGTATCCTCCCCCGCCGCGATTTCCAGCAGCAGCTCTTCCGTCTTTTCATACCTCATGGCCGCTCACCACCTCAGAAATGGTACTTCTCCTTGCGCTTCCGGAAGGCCTGCTCCGAACCTTCCAGAATGTCCAGCACCGCACGGGTCACCTCCTCCCGATCCAGACCGCCCTCGGCGCGCTTCACCGCCTTTCCCGCCTTGGCCTCCAGGGCGCATACCAGTTCGGCATCCCCGTTGACCGGGAGATTGGCATTGTGGGTGGAGAGGATGATCTGACGTTTCGATTTCAGATGACGCATCAGGGGGACCAGTTCCCCGTAGATGAATTTGGCATCGAGTTCGTCTTCCGGCTGGTCGATGACCAGGGGATGGTTGCCCTTGGCCAGTATCATGGCCAAGACCGCCGTGTTGCGCTGCCCGTCCGAAAGGGTGCCGTCCGAGATTCTGCCGATCCGCCCACCCTCGCCGAGCAACTCCAGATCCACCCGATCCGCCACCCGGCTCACCCGAACCTCCCGCCATTTGGAGGATTCCTTAATGAGAAGCTGATTCCTCACCTCTTCGAAATGAAGAGAAATCCCCCGGAGATGCTTCTTGATGGCCTCCGGCAGGGTCAACTCGTTCTCCAACCACCCCTGAACCAGCCCCCAAACCGATGGAGTTCCCTCCCGTTGCCGATATTCCTCAAAAACGACGTCTCCCAGCTCCTCCCAATTCCTGCCCAGACGAGAACGTCGATCCGTACAGAGGCTGTTCCAGCTCTTTTGGAAACCCGTTTGGTCCGCTCCGAAAGCCACCGAAAGCTGAATCAAACGTCTCCCGTCCCGAGCGGAACCAGCGGAAATCTCCTCCGCAACCCGGACTCGAATGGCGTAAGCCTCGCGCCAGACGGCGTGCAACCTCTCAAAAGCCTGGGGCAGCCGCTCCACCTCCTGACGAAGGCGTTCCCGCTCCGCCTGTTTCTGCTGCAAGGCCAGCCCCTTTTCCTGCCGTTTCCGGCTGATCTCCTGGAAACGGCTCACCTCCTCCCGCGCAATCCCCTTGTCGGCGCAAACCCTGGCATAGACCTCCTCCGCCTCCCAGATCGTTTTCCTGATCTCAGGCCAGTCGGTTTGGGCGGTGAAGAATTTTTCAACATCCTGTCGATAGTGCTGCCCCAGTTCGACGATGGCTGTCCGCAACGTTTCCCTTCTCTTGAGAATCTCCTGATCGCGTTGCAAAAACCAGCTTCCGTGGGGCCAAGCTTCACAGGTCGAGCCCAAGGGAGAGTGGCTGTCGAAGATGTCCGCAGCCAGATTCAGCAAACGGGATTTGTCGTTTTCCACGGAGGCTTTGAGTTGGTTGATATAGTTCCGTTCCTCCTGCAAGCCCTGATGCCGCTGCGCCTCCTCCTGCAAGGCCGCCACGGCCTGCCACTGCCTCTCCAGGTCCGCCAACTCCTGGGTCAGTTGCCGCAACTCCATGTCGGTCTTGTCCAACTGCTCTTTCCGGGCGAACAACTGCCGGATTTCGACACGAACCGCCTCCTGCAACTTCCCCTGCTCCTGCAACGCCTCTCCGACGAAACCGTTCAGAAGAGGAAGGAGAAAGAGCCCCCCCTCTTCGGTCATTCGGTTCAACTGCTGCTGGCTGAAAAACTGGATGGCGATATCGCCCAGATGGGTTTCCATGTCCCAGATGTCCGAATCGGGTTCCACCCGGATCCCGTTCTTTGAGAGGATAACGCTCTCCCGGACCCCGTCAGGGCTGCGCCAGCCAACCCGCACCTCGGTTTGTTCCCCCACGTCGAGAAGCGTCTTGATGCGTGCAACCTTCTTCCGGCTCTCCTCATCCAGGGAGGAATCCCGCTCTTTGCCCAAGGCCAGTCGCATGCTCTCCAAAATGGCCGACTTGCCGCTGCCACGACCGCCGATGAGACAGTTGAGATGGGGCGAAAAGTCGATCCGCTGATCTCCCAGAAAAGCCGCTCCGTTGATCTCGACCCATTCGAGGCGGGCATGTTTTTCACGGCTGGCGGGATCGTCCGGCTCCATGGGCCGAATGCGGGATTCGGCATCCAGAAAGGCCTGACGCAAGGCTTCGATGGAGGGCTGTGACATCTTGATCCAGGTATGACGATAGCCCAGACAGTTGGCTGCGGGTTTGCCGTCCTCACCGGTGGCCAGGGACTTGGCATCGGAGGAGGTCATGACGGCGGCAAAGGGAGGATCGGGCCTCCAGGAATTATTCCCGGATAATTTGGCCCGCAATCCCGCATTTTCCGCAATGGGCCAAGTGGTCACCTCGACACACATCAAGTCGGGATTTGCAGAGAACTCCTCTTTATGACTGGACGAAACGAACAGCCCATCCGGTTTTTGATCGGCATGGGCCGCAATGACCACACCACCGTGTGTATGCTGCACCATGGACAAGACCGTTTTCAGGGATACCTTCCCCCCATCCCGGAAAAGGGGTTTGGAACTTCTCCCCTCGCCAAATCGCGCCGTCTTTGGCAAGCCCAATGTCGTCACAGGATCTCGTCGAGTTTCTTCAAATCCTCCGACTTCTTTACCGGCGGAAACAGACAGACCAGATGATACCCGATATCCACCTCAAACCCCGGAAAGATGGTGAGTGGATCCCTGCCAACGGATTCGGCCACTGGTTCGTTCTGTTCGATAAGATGGGACAAAAACCAGTCACGGTGCGCATCCCGTGCTGAAAAATTATGATCGGTCACTCCAATGAGATGAAGGCCAGTCTCGTGGCAACGGATCAGGAATTTCCGGGCCTTTTCCTGAACATCCGTCTCGTCGAAAGTACCTTCCTTCTTGATTCTTCGCGGGTCTCCCAGTCTGGTCTCGGCATCCCTCCAACTGCCATCCTCCGGGGTATGAACATGGAGATCGCATTTGAACCACCTCATACCCCGGTATGCGCTCATTCCCCACCCTCGTTCCGTTCCAATACCGAGGAGACGCTTCCCCTCAGACTTCCAAACTCTGTTTGTCGAGCCAATTGCAAAACGGCGCTGCAATGGGTTGGGACAATCCCTATGAATGATAAATGAAAAGTCAAAGGATAGAACATTTCCTTTTTTTGATACTTAAAAGATAAAATATTGAAAAGAAAATAAAAATATATCTATTGAACAGAGGGCGCTTTACAACCCCCTCTGTTCATAAAGAGTTGGAAAGATTCTCAGGGCTGCTTCCCGGCGGCCTTCATCTCCTCCTCCTGTTTTTTGACCTGGCGCTCCTTGGCGGCCTTGGCCCGGTTGGCCTGATCGATACACTCCACCACCTCCGGGTGGGTGCGATACTCCCGACGACACAACATCTCCGTCGTGTTGTTCAGCGTCGTGCCCAGGGCGGAACACCCTCCCAGAAACACCCCCGCCAGCACCATCCATCGTCCCGTCTTCATCGCCACCACCCCTTCCGGTTCAAAAGCCCACACCTCGGTCCCCATGATGGCCTGTCGCGCCGCGATTGGCAATTGACTTTACCCCAACCGGTCGCACAACGACTTCAGAACCCCCGCCATCGCCGTATCCCCCGGCAACCCGGCATCGGCCAGAAACGCCGCCACCGCCGAACGGGTGTTGCGCCCCACGAAACCATCCACACCCTTCGGATCGTAATCCAGGTAGGTCAGATAGAGCTGTACCGCCCGCACCGTCAGATCGGGCAGCCCGTTGCGCGTCAGCTTTCCGTAAGCCTCGGCCAGCTTCCGGTCGTAGGCGTTGCGCGCATAATCCACACCGTTGTAGCCCCTGGCGAACGACGCCCAATCCCGTCCGGCCAGAGCCCGAGCCAACCCGTTCTTCCGAATGAAAGCCGTCATGGCCGCCACATGGGCATCCTCGCCCTGCATCATGGCCGCAACCAGCTCTTCCACCCCGGCGTATCCCGCCACTCCCGCGTTGAAGCCCATCACCTGCCCCAATCCCCAGGAGGCGCTCTCCAATGCCGCACGGCGATCCAAGGCTAGCGCCTCCGCCAGCCGGTCATACTGGGCCGCCCCCTCGGGACCGTAACCCCCGGCCTGCGGTTGGCTCACCCCCGGATGGCCGGCGTCGAAACGCCCCCCGGTGCGGCGGGAGAATATATGCCGCTCGAACAAGATCCCCGGTCGCCGGTCCGGCAGAAAACCCACCCCGGAGGTCTCCACCTGCAGCACGGCCCACAATACCGCCGCCTCCACCCCCAACGTGTGGCACGCTGTCGACAAACCCTCCGGTGAAAGCGCCACGGCTTCACCGGCAAATGGCAAGTTCCCCATGTTCCGCATCCTTACTCTTCAAAAGGTTTATTGCAACGCTTTGTTGTCGGAATGCAGCTTATCCAAAAAGGATCCTGCCGAAAAGTACTTCGTCCCGTTTTATTGCGGATTACAGGGAATCTGGGAAGTATTTTGGGTGTTCCCCCCCTCCCGGTTCACTTCGTTACACCAATCCCGGCCTTTATCGGGAACAAGCCGTCGGGCCTGCTGCAACGCCTCCTCCGCCGCCCGGATCTCTCCCCGCCGAAGCTGGATGCGGGCCAGATGAAACAGCGTCTCGCCGCGCAATCCTTCGACACCGGGGGGGAAACCCTGTCGTTCCAGACGCGCCAGCACCTCCCGAAAGGCTTTTTCGGCCTGGGGGGCATGGCCGTTGCGCAGCAGACGCCGCCCCAGACGAAACAGACCTTCCGGGCTGTCGACGGGCAGCCCGAAACCGGTGTTGTAACGCTTGGCGGCACTCTCCACATCCCCCCGAAGCAGCGCCACCTCCGCCAGTTTGACCATCACCAGGGGATGGACCCGATGATCCAGCAAACGCCACGCCTCCCGGATCTCCCCTTCGGCCTCCTCGAATCGACCGGCGTCGATCAGGGCGTCCCCCACCATCAACCGGGGATAGAAGTGGTGCGGGGAAACCGCCGCCGCCTGACGCCACAGGCTTTCCGCACTGTGCCACACCCCCACCTGCTGCCAGGTGATCCCGGCCCAGACGGGCAGCAGCAACACCCCGGCAAACGCGGCGAGCCGACTGCGCCCGCCGACAAAGGCCATCGCCAGGAAAAGCCCGAGGTGAGGCATGTAGGTGAAGCGATCGGCCATGGCCTTGAAGCTGACCTGCACCACCCCGCTCACCGGCAACAGGGCCCCGACGAACCAGTAGAAGCCCGTCAAGGCGCCGGGCCACTGCCGCGCCTGACGCCACAAAGCCAGCATCAGCAGCAACAGCGCCAGGGCCGCCATGACTCCAAGCGCCAGCGAAACCCCCTCCTCCCCGTGGGGATAGAAGATGGCGAGTTGCGGGGGAAAGAGGCTCTTGCCCAGATAGATCCAGTAGGATTGGGCCGCGTTGGCCAGATTGTAGAGCGTCGGAATCGAGGAGTAGCTGCCCTGGGCAGCCCAACCGCCCACCACCAGGGAGAGGAGCGACAGGGAGAAGAGGGCCCGCTTCTCCCACACGCGGCTGATCACGCTACGGCGGTCGAGGCGCTGCAACGGCCAGAAGTCGAGCAGGATCAGAATGAACGGCAGGGTGATCCACATGGGTTTGGCCGCCAGGGAGAGGGCCAGCCAGAGAGACGGCAGGCCTTGACGCGGCGGCATCGCCCCGGCCCGTTCCACGGCGATCAACCAGGAGCGCAGAGCCAGCAGGCCGAACAGCGCCGCCAGCATCTCCTTGCGTTCGATGACCCAGACCACCGCCTCGACGTGCAGCGGATGCACCGCAAAGGCCATCGCCACCCAGGCCGCAGCCCAAAAACCGGGGAGCAACCGCTGCATCACGCCGAAAACCAGCAGGCTGTTGGCCAGATGCAGCACCAGGTTGATGGCGTGGGAAACGCCGGGATCCCCCCCGGAAACAGACCACTCCAGGAGGAAGGAGAGCCAGGTCACGGGGGTCCAGATGGCGTGTTCCCGGTTGGTCAGGGCCCAGACGAGGCTTTCCGGGCTCAACCCCTGGTGCAGGGGCGCGGCGTGTTGCAGATGGAGGGTATCGTCGAAGTTGATGTAGCCGTAGCCCCAACTGCGACCGTAGAGCAGCAGCGGCAGCAGGACAAGCGCGGCAACCCCAAGCGCCCGGCGAGGGTTCATCGCGTGGCGTTCGGGGCGGTATCGGCCCCGGCGACCACCTGTTCGCACTCCTTCAACAGCGGTTCCAGCACGCCCGGGCCCCCCTCGGGCAGCGGGGCCTGGGAGATGGCCCGCAGGAATTGGCACCATCCCGGTCGCTTCTCCGGCAAGGTCTTCCAGGCCCGCCGGATGGCCGCATCCACCTCCGTCAGCCTGCCCTGCCGCAAGGCCAGCACCCCCAGCTGAAACGAGGTCTCCGCCGCCAGACGCTGCTGCTCCCGCAACGAAATGGGCGGATCCCGACCCAGGCGGCGCAGGATCTCCTCCAACCCCTTGCGCGCCTCCTCGAAGCGCTGCAGGCCCATGGCCTCCACGACAAAACTCAGCAGGATCACCGGGTTGTCGGGATGGGCGCCGTTGGCGGTATTGTAGGAATAGAGGGCGTTACGGTAGTCCCCCATCATGAAATAGGCCTGACCGATGCGGGCGTTCACAAAGGGCAGGATCATGTGGTTCAGCAGGGCGTAACCGTTCTGGAACTCCTGCAGGGCCTGGGGATAACTCCCGGCGAAGAGGTGCCCCAGACCCAGCATGTGGTGGGAATAGAAGTGGGGTGAGGTGTTTTCCACCGCCTGGGACCAGAGGGTGACGGAGTTGCGCCAGTAACCCGCCTGATGCCAGGTCATCACGCTCCAGAAGGCCAGCAGGATCAGGGAAAGGACCAGCAACACGCGGCGCAGCGGCTCCCGGAAGCGGTATCCCGCCACGGCGAGGCCGAGGAAGAGGCCGACGTGGGGCAGATAGGTGAAGCGGTCGGCCATGGCCTTGAAGCTGACCTGGACCACCCCGCTGACGGGAAAGAGCGCCCCGGCGAACCAGAGCCAGCCCACCAGCAACCAGGGGCGGGCGCTGGCTCCGCGCCAGAGCAGCACGGTCAGCCCCAGCAGGGCCAGAGCGGCGACGAAGGCCAGCAGCAAGGAGACCTGGGATTCGGGATGGGGATAGAAGATGGAGAGATCGACCGGCAGCAGGGTGCGGCGCAACTGCACCCAGTAGGCGATGGCGGCATTGGCGAGGTTGTAGCGCAGGGGGATGACGGCATAGCTGCGTTCCGCAGCCCAGACCCCCACGACCAGAAAGATCCCGCTCAACAGGAAGAGCGGCGCTTTTTCCCGCAAGCGGGCCATCCACAGCGGACGTTGCAGACGTTGCAGGGGCCAGAAGTCGAGCAGCAGCAGCAGGAACGGCAGGGTGATCCACATGGGTTTGGAGGCCAGGGAGAGGAAGAGCCAGCCGAAGGCGGGTTGCCAGTTGAGGGGGTTGCCCTCCCCGGCCCGGTCCAGCTCGATCAGCCAGGCGCGCAGGGCCAGAAAACCGAAGAGCCCGGCCAGCATCTCCTTGCGCTCGATGACCCAGACCACCGCCTCGACGTGCATGGGATGCACGGCGAAGGCCGTCGCCACCAGCCAGGCCAGCGGACGGGATCCGGTCAGTCGCTGCGCCACCCCCAGACATAGCAGGGCATTGACGCTGTGCAGCAGGATGTTGATGGCGTGGGAAACCTGGGGATGCCCCCCGAGGAACTCCACCTCCAGAATGAAGGAGATCCAGGTGGTGGGGGACCAGAGAGCGTGATCGCGGTTGGTGAGGGCCCACCACAGCGAATCGAGGGAGAGCCCCTGCTGCAATCGCCAGGAATCCACGATGTGGTTGGTGTCGTCGAAGTTGATGAAGCCGTAACCGACGGTACGGCCATACAACAGCCAGATCAGGGCCACCAGACTCAGTTCGGGCCAGCGGGTTTTCAAGAAGGTCATCGCGACTTACCCGTATCCACCTCGGAATCGTTGTTAAAAGAGGCTATTGTAGCAAGGGGAGCGGGCGTTGGGCAAAGAGGGATTCGGTTTGAGCCGAGTCTGCTTGACTTTCAGCAACCTCTCCGCTTACCGTGGGATTATGAAAAACATCACCGTTTCACTCGACGATGAGGTCTATCGGCAGGCTCGCCTGAAAGCGGCAGCGTTGGATACCTCCGTGTCGGCTCTGGTCAAACGGTTTCTGCTGCAACTGGCCAGCGGCGAAGGCGAATTCGAGCGGCTGAAACAGGAAGAACGGGCACTTCGGGAACAGATTACCGCCTTTTCCGCCTCGGACCGTTTGAGCCGCGAGGAGGCGCATGATCGTCATGCGCTTTCTTGACACGAATATTCTGCTTTATTCCATCAGTCGCATGGAGAATGAAAGCAGGAAGCGCCGGATTGCTATCGAGATGCTGGATCGGGACGACAGTGTCCTCTCGGTGCAGGTGTTGCAGGAGTTTTACGTCCAGGCCACCCGTTCCACACGAATCGATGCGCTCTCCCATGAGATCGCTTCAGGTTTGATCCGCACCTGGTTGCGTTTTCATATTCAGGAAAACAGCGTCGCGGTCCTGCAAGGCGCCCTGGAGATCAAGGCGCGTCACGGTTTTTCCTATTGGGACAGCGCCATCATCGCCGCCGCGCGTGCCTCCGGTTGCCGGGAACTCTATTCCGAAGATCTGAGCCATGGCCGCGAGGTCGAGGGCATCACCCTTCTCAACCCCTTCCGAGAATCCTGAACGCCCCGCGAATCAGCCTGTCCCGGCAGACGATCAATGACTCCGCAGCTTCTGAATCTCCTCCTTGAGGATGGCCTCGGCGACGCGGGGCAAGTGGCGATGCACCATTTCGCGGGCGCTTTCGCGGGCCAGGCGCTGAATCGCCGGGGCGAAAGCCAAACGCAGGGCCTTCTCCTCCGGGTCGCGCGGCAGGGCGCGAAGGCGGCGCAGGTGGTCCGGCAGCATCCGGGGCACCATCTCCGCCAGATACTGCGGAATCAGCCGGTTGACCTCCTCCTGAACCAGTCGGGCCAGGTGCAGATCCTGCCGCACCCGTCGGGCCGCTTCGCCGGGAACCCCCTCCTCCTCCAGCGACAGGTTCTCCGCGAAGCCCAGCTCGATGAAAAGCTCCGCATCCTCCACCCGGCAGCGTTGCGTCAGATAGGCCAGTTCCGAAGCCGGCGTGCCCGGACGCAGATGGCCCGTCACCACCGTCACCGGCACCACATGCACCGTGCCGAACTTCTCCGAAAAGGCGTGACACAGCAGCCGGCCCATGGTCTCCGCCAGCAGCTCCACCGCGCCCATGGGCTCCAGGGATTCCAGCCGGTCCTCCCCCACCGTGACCGGAAAGTTCATCGCCAGGGTCTCCGCGGCGGACACGCTGCCCGAAAAACGCAAGGTGGCCCGCAACGACCCGGTGAAACCCACCAGGGCCACCCATTCGGCGGTGTGTCCCGAAGGACGCCATTCGCAACGGGAAGGCTCCAGCGTCCCCGAAGTGAGCAGTTGTTCCCCCGCCTCCAACAGCGCGGTCTTCAGCAGTTCCGCAAAGGTCTCATGCACCGGGCGATCCCCCTTTTTCGGCGTGGAAACACCATTCCAACATCCAGTCGTACCCTTCCCACTTCAACCCCAGCCGCCCGGCGTCATAGCCGGGGGCCACCGTCACCCGCTGATCGTTGCCCCGGATCACCGTGGTTCCGGTCCACTCCACCTTGCCCAGCACCGGTTGCGACACCCGGCAGAAGTCCCCCGCCAGATGCTGCATCAGCGCCATCAGGATCTCCGGATAGGGCCGGGCCACCTCCACCGGCTGGCGTTTGGAGAGATACATGGCCAGCCGTCGTCCGCTGCGCACCGATCCCGCCAGACGGCAGTGCCCCTGAAACGCCCCGGAAAAGCCCGCCACCGCGCACCAGTCCGCCACCGGCGTCCCTTCCAGGGGAACCACTTCCAAGACCCCGCCCAACAGCTCCCGACCCGTCTCCTCGACCGCTTCCCCCCACAATCCCGCAAGGCGCGCCGTATTCATGAAGGCCTACTCCCTGGCAATGAACGCATAGGCTGAATGGTTGTGAATCGATTCGAAATTCTCCGCCTCCACCGTAAAGGAGGCGATGCGCGGATCGGCATCCAGCTCGGCGGCCACGGTGCGCACCATGTCCTCCACGAAGCGCGGGTTGAGATAGGCCTTCTCGGTGACCAGCTTCTCGTCGGGACGCTTCAGAATGGGGTACAGTTCGCAGGAGGCGTTGCGTTCCACCAGCTCGATCAGCTCCTCCACCCAGACGAATCCCGTGAAGCGCACCGCCACCTTCACCTGGGAGCGTTGATTGTGAGCCCCGAAATCGGCAATCTCCTTGGAGCAGGGACAGAGGGTGGTCACCGGAACCGTCACCTCCAGGGTCAGACGGTAGTCGGAACCGTCCAGATCCCCCAGAAAACGCACCCGATAGTCCATCAGCGCCGAAGCCCCGGTGACGGGGGCGAACTTGCGCATGAAATAGGGGAAACGCAGCTCCACATGGGCGGCGCGGGAGTCGAGACGCTCGCGGATCTTGCCCAGGAGATCCGGCAGGCTCTCCACCGAAAAGGCGTGATCGTATTCCGCCAGCACTTCCAGAAAGCGCGACATGTGCGTTCCCTTGAAATGGTGGGGCAGTCGCACGAACATGTCGACGGAGGCAATGGTATGCTGACTCCCTTCGCGGCGGTCTTTCACCA
Organism: Magnetococcales bacterium; assembly: GCA_015231925.1. Classification (NCBI taxonomy): domain Bacteria; kingdom Pseudomonadati; phylum Pseudomonadota; class Magnetococcia; order Magnetococcales; species Magnetococcales bacterium. The sequence goes on along the minus strand of JADGAQ010000003.1, from coordinate 50,898 downwards.
CGATGGGATATTGGATATCCTTGACCCCCACCTTGTCGATGGCCAATCGCCGATCATCTTCCCGCGATTGGACATCCACCAGCTCCCCCTCGGGGGCGAATTCATCCGGCATCGTTAGTCGTCCATTCCCGTTTGGTTTTCGCGGCGTCCGGCACCGGCCGGGCGCAATCCGAAACGGGGAGTGTAAGACGATCATCCTCCCTAAGGGAAGAGACGCTCATGCATCGCATCGGCATCATTCACAAACATTCCGAACCCCGCGCCCTGGAAGCCACGGCGCTGTTGGTGCGCTGGCTGAACCGGCGGGGTTGCGAAGTCAGCGTCGCCGAAGAGGGTATCCCTCCGGAATATCAGCAGTTGCCCCCCTGTTGCCTCACCCCCCAGGATCTGCTGCCCGAAGGACAGGATCTGGTGGTGGTGCTGGGCGGCGACGGCACCTTCATCGCCGCCTCCCGTTCCGTGGGGGATCGGGACACCCCGCTGCTGGGCATCAACATGGGCCGCCTGGGCTTTCTCACCGAGGTGCCCTACGAGGAGATGCTCGTCGCCATCGAGCATGTCCTGCACGGACGGGGCCATCTGGAAGAGCGCATGCAGCTGGAGGTCATGGTGCGCCGTGAGAACGACACCCCGTTGACCTGCCATGTACTCAACGACGCGGTGATCCACAAGGGGCGGCTGGCCCGCATGATCGACTTCGAGGTCTCCATCGACAACCAGTTCGTCTTTTCCAGCCGCGCCGACGGGTTGATCGTCTCCACCCCCAGCGGTTCCACGGCTTACGCCCTGTCGGCGGGAGGCCCCATCGTGCATCCGGCGCTGGAGGCGATTCTGCTGGTGCCCATCTGCCCCCACGCCCTGAGCAATCGCCCCATCGTGGTGCCGGGCCAGGGCACGGTGACCATCGGCGTGGTGGAGGACGGTCTCGACCGGCTGTTGACCCTGGACGGACAGAGCGGTTTTCCCCTGGAGCCGGGGGATATGGTGGAAATCCGTCGCTCGCCCCATCGCTTGAAGGTGATCCATCCGCCGCAACGCAACTATTACGCGGTGTTGCGCGACAAGCTGCGTTGGGGTGAACGGGTGGGACGCCAACCCGAACCCCTGAACCGCACCGATTACGGGAGATCCTGACGTGCTGTTGCGCCTGACCATCGAGGAGATCGCCCTGATCCGGCATCAGGAGATCGGCTTTCACGCCGGATTGAACCTGTTGACCGGGGAGACCGGCGCGGGCAAATCGATTCTGCTGGATGCCCTGGGTCTGGTGCTGGGGGCGCGGGCGGAAACGTCGCTGCTGGCCAGCGGGGCCGAAAAGGCACGGGTCACCGGGGAGTTCCGCCCCGCTCCCGACCATCCGGCCCGGGCCTGGCTCAAAGAGCGGGAACTCGATTCAACCGACGATCTGCTGCTGATCCGCCGGGTGTTGTCGGCCAACGGCCCCAACCGGGCCTTCATCAACGAAACCCCGGTCTCCCAGGGGGCGCTGGCGGAGTTGGGCGCCCTGCTGGTGGAGATTCACGGCCAGCAGGAGCAGCAGACCCTGCTCAATCCGGCCAGCCATCTGGCCATTCTGGACGCTTTCGGCGGTTTGCGGGATCAGGCCGCCGCAGTGGCCAGGGCCTTCGAGGCCTGGCAGACCGTTTCGGCGGAGGGTGAACGGTTGAAACAACGCGCCGCCCAGGCCAGGGAGCGTCGCGAATTTCTGGAATTCCAGGTGGAGGAGCTGAATCGCGCGGGGGTGGTGGTCGGCGAACTGGCGGAACTGGAGGGCAAACGGCAGCGTCTGGCCCACGGCGGCAAGCTGTTGACCTCCCTGGAGGAGGCTTTGGCCCGGCTGACGGAGGGCAATCCCTCGGCCTCCGGACTGCTTTCCAGGGCGCTGCCCCATGTGGAGGAGATGGCCCGTCTCGACGAGAGCCTGGAGCCGCTGGTGGCCACGCTGCAATCCCTCTCCTACGATCTGGAGGAGGCGGGGGCGCGATTGGGCCACTATCGCGACGCCTTGGAGCTGGATCCGGCGGAACTGGAGAATCTGGAGGAGCGCATTCACCGCATTCGCCACCTGATGCGCAAACACCAGTGCGAAGCGGACCAACTGCCGGTCTTGCGCCACACCTGGCAGGAGGAGCTGGACGGACTGGAGCATCTGGACGCCGATCTGGAGGGGGTGGCGCGACGCCGGGAGGCGGCGCTGGGACAGTGGCGCGAGGTGGCGGAAAGGCTGAAGAGCGCCCGGAGGGAGGCGGCCAGCCGATTGATCCGGGAGGTGGAGAAGGAGCTGGCGGAACTGCACATGGCCTCGACCCGCCTGGCCGCGACCCATCCGGCGGGGGACGGCGAGCCCAGGGCTTACGGGCTGGAGGGCTTCGCCCTGATGGTCAGCACCAATCCGGGGGAGCCGCCGCGTCCCCTGAAACAGGTGGCTTCGGGAGGCGAGCTGGCGCGACTGATGTTGGCGCTGAAGCAGATTCTGGCCTCGGCCATGTCGGTTTCGACCATGGTTTTCGACGAAGCCGACGTGGGTGTGGGAGGCCGCACCGCCGCCGCCATCGGGCTGAAGATGGCGCGTCTGGCCGCCGGTGGCCGCCAGGTCCTGGCGGTGACCCACGCCCCCCAGGTGGCCGCCTGGGCCGACCGTCACCTCAAGGTGGAAAAGGGTCTGCAGGGGGAACGCACCGTGGCCAGGGTGCAGGTGTTGAACGACGAGGAGCGGGTGGAAGAGCTGGCCCGCATGCTGGCCGCCGACCGCATCACCCCCCAGGCGCGGGAGAACGCCCGGGAACTGCTGCGGCAGGCGAGGCTGCCGACCGCCGGTAATAAATCATGACGGACTGCCCTCAACAACCTATCCGCTCTTTCCTTCACACAACTATCTTCATTGGATTGCGGTAACCGCTTGGATTACGAACAAGATATTGCTATATTTTGTCAAGCTGGGCTTTTCAAGAAGCAATTGTTGTGAAACGCTCTATACCGCGTCCATTTTGGAATGCGTCATTTTTCTGTAACTATTCAGGATCCCGCGCAGCGCGATATGACCAAGTCAACGGCGAAAGGAAAAGTCCCAGGGGTGCCCCCTGGACCCCATGGGGTCGGAAGTCAACAGCAAACAGAAGAGTCCCAGGGCGCTGCCCTGGACCCGTTGGGGGGGATAATCCCCCCCAAACCCCCGTATACCTGAACAGATACAGAAAAATTAAGCGTTCCAAAGTAGACGCGGTATAGTAGAGATCAACGATCCAGGCAAGTCGGAGTCACCACATGGCACGTTCGGATTTACTCCTGGAACTGGTACGTTCCGGGTCACGAAGTGACCACACGCTGTTTCGCAAGGTATTGGAAGCCATCATCAGCGAAGAGCGGGCCAAGCAACATCATGTCTTTGCCGACCGCCTGTCGGTTTATCTGACCAACGGCAACAACGGCACCCCTCGTCTCGCCGGTCAATTGCCGCAGCGCAACGCTGCCGGAAGCGATTATTTACTGGAAGTGACCGCCAACCGTGGTCTGGACGATTTGATTCTCCCGGAAACCGCGCGCAACGCCTGTCGGGAACTGGTGGAGGAACAGCAACGGGCCGATCTGTTGCGCTCTCACAATGTGGAACCGCGCCATCGCGTCTTACTGGCCGGTCCTCCCGGCAACGGCAAAACCTCCCTGGCGGAGGCGCTGGCCTTTGAACTGGCCGTTCCCCTTCTGGTCGTCCGTTACGATACCGTCATCACCAGCTTTCTGGGCGAAACATCGACCCGTCTGGCCAAACTCTTCGACTATGTGCGTACACAACGCTGTGTCCTTTTTCTGGATGAGTTCGATGTTCTTGGCAAAGAACGGGGCGATCTTCATGAAACCGGGGAAATAAAACGGGTGGTCAGTTCGTTGTTGCTTCAAGTCGATGCGCTACCCAGTTACGTGGTTGTCGTCACCGCGACAAACCATCCGGAACTTTTGGATCGGGCGGTTTGGCGGCGCTTTCAGATTCGTTTACGTCTTGATAACCCCACCAGGGCACAAGCGGAGGAGTGGTTCAAGCGTTTCGAGCAGCGCTTTGATCAAAAATTGGGTTTTACCTCTGGCACTCTCGCCCGAAAATTGCTAGGGTTGAGTTTTTCGGAGATGGAGCAGTTCGGACTGGACGTCCAAAGACGCTATATCCTCTCCATCCCCAACGGGGATTTGAAACGGATCGTCGCCGAACGCCTCCTGCAATGGCAGAAGCGTTTCACGCCGGATCCACCCGCAACGTCCGTTCCCGAGGAGCCCGATGGCTGAACGTCCGCTGTTGATATTGCCTTCGCCTGGCGTTCCGAAAGAGCGAAACAAACGAAAATTAAATTTATCCGGCAAACCCGGCCTCTCTGCGCAACGCCAAGCCGAACGACTCTCCCCACAATTCGAAGCGCTCCACAACACCTTTCTGAATAAGCGGGCCAGCCTTGCCACCGATGTCACCGGAATCGTTCCGGAAGAGGTGCTGGTGCTGGAAACGATCGGATCGATCGAGTACTTCCTGGATGCATTGAAAAAAATCGAAGGGCTGGAATGGATGGGGGAGTTTGAGAAAGAGGATATCCCCCCGGACGACGATTTTTTCAACACAAACACGCATAATGAGCGTACCGAAAGCACCTTGCGCGGAAGGGTATTTCTCCTACTCGCAAATCAGCGCGCTTGGCAGGAACTACTCTCCCTTTGGAACAGATGGCTTAATGGGGAGACTATGGAATGGGGTTACACAAGCATCAGTGCACTCTTTAGCCATTTGCACACCATTCGTCCCTGGGGCATTCAGGATCGACTTCTGGAAACCGGAGTTCTGGCGGACTGGAAGGAGCGATTGCACCAGGGTGCGGAATCCGTTTTCTGTGAAGTGGAGCTCTGGCCTCGAAAGTCGCCCTTCGATCGCTCATCCGCCGAGCAGCGAGTCACCGATCTGCTCACCCCGCTCCATGGCCGGATTTTGCAGCGCAGCCTTATCCCCGAGATTGGCTATCATGCCCTGTTGATCGAGATTCCCATCCACGCCGTAGCGCACATCATCGATACTATCGAAGAGGTGCAACTGTTACAGTGTGAACAGATTCAATTTATCCGGGCTTCCGGGCAAATGATGGGAATTCTTGATTTTGGTGAAACACAACCCGATTCCCCTGTTCAGGAAGAACCACCCTTCCCAAACCTGCCTCCCATCGCCGCACTGCTGGATGGATTGCCACTGGCCAACCATGAGCGTCTTTCCGGCAGACTGATCATCGACGACCCGGACGATTTCGAGGCCGATTACCAAGCCTCCGAAAGGCGGCACGGCACCGCGATGGCCTCTCTGATCCTGTGGGGCGATTTGGGATCCAACGATGCCCCATTGCGCCATCCCCTGTATGTGCGCCCGATCTTGAAGCCCCGCTTCAATCCAACGGGTGGCCGTCGCCCGGAGAGCAGCCCGGAGCGAGTTTCCCTTATCGATCTGATACAGCAATCGGTTCGAGACATCTTCGAAAAAGGCGCCCCAACCGACTCTACCCGGAAGATCTGTTTGATCAACCTCTCCATCGGTATCAGGGACCGCCCCTTCGACCGGATGTTGAGCCCACTGGCCCGCCTGCTGGATTGGCTTGCCTGGAAATACAAGGTTCTGTTCCTGGTCAGCGCCGGGAACCATGACCACCCGATTGTGTTGAACGCATCCCCGGGGGCATTCCGGAACATGGCGCCCTCGGAACACACTCGCTCCGTTCTGACAGGCGTCGCCGCCGATGCCCGCAACCGTCGCCTGCTCTCGCCTGCGGAGGCGATGAATGTCTTGACCGTTGCCGCCACCCATGCCGACGCCTCTCCCCCGGGAATCCCTCCCCATTCCATCGATCCCTATCCGGCGCATAAGGAAATGCCCAGTCCGATCAATGCCCAGGGCATGGGGTATCGACGCGCCATCAAGCCGGATATCTTATTGAACGGTGGCCGCATTTGCCTTAGAGAAAGTTTCACCACCTCGGCCAAGGCCACCTTGGATGTACTGAATCTGCCGTCAGCACCGGGCCAGAAAACGGCTTGCCCCGGCCCTTCCGGAGATGCAACGCACACCGGTTACAGCCGGGGGACCAGCAACGCCACGGCCCTGGCCACCCGCGCCGGGGTGCAACTGTATGATGTGTTGGAATCCCTGAGTGCTGAATCCGGCTTCGAACGGATCGATTCGATTCCCCGCGCTCTCTGGCTGAAAGCTCTCCTGGTCCATGGCGCCTCCGGGGGAAACGCCTTTGTGGAGGCGAGCCGGATATTAAAACCATCGCAAAATGCCAATAAGCTGAGGGAGTACATGAGCCGGTTGTTCGGGTATGGCCATGCCGATCCCTGCCGCGTTATGGCGTGTAATGAACATCGGGTAACCGCTCTGGCCTGTGGATCCCTGTATCAGGATCAAGTTCAGACGCATCGTTTTCCCTTGCCCCCATCGTTGAGTGGCAAGACGGGCCATCGCCGCTTGATCATCACCTTGGCCTGGTTCTCACCGGTCAATCCGGACCACCAGGATTGGCGGGTTGCTGAACTTTTCTTTGCCCGCAAGCAGGAACATCCGGAGGTTGAAAGGGTGGAGGTGGACCTCAATGCCGTCAAACGCGGCACGGTGCAGCACGAGATTTTCCAAGGAGAAAAAGCTGCCGCTTTTCAAGACGGTGACCACATGGAAGTCGAAATCACCAGCAAAGCGGGGGCAGGCCCCTTCCACGGGGAAATCCCCTACGCCCTGGTGATCACCCTGGAAGTGGACCCAAGGATTGGAATAGCGATCTACGATGAAATCCGCAGCCGGGTCCGCGCTGCCAGGATCACCGTTTAGTGGACACAGCGTACCCGAAGCGCTTGATGTTGGCGCTGAAGCAGATTCTGGCCTCGGCCATGTCGGTTTCGACCATGGTCGACAAAGCCGATGTGGGTGTCGGAGGCCGCGCCGCCGCCCTCATGCTGGCCGCCGACCGCATCACCCCCCAGGCGCGGGAGAACGCCCGGGAACTGCTGCGGCAAGCGAGGCTGCCGGCTGGGAAGAAATGAACCCATTTGATGGGGGGGGGGAAGAAATCATCCGGTCCGGGGCTGGAGCGAATGCCTTTGGGGAGACTCATCACCGATTGATTTGGAACCGGAATTAGACCACAATGTTGCGGGAGGTGCTGCCTATTACCTTCACGGGTGGGAGCGGAAAAATGCAACCGCGGAGTGGTAAATACCATCAAGGACGGAGAATTCTTTCCGCGCAACAAGCTGAAACGCAACAGCGTCGACTGGATGAACTGGCGGAGAATGTCCGCTACGGCGGTAATCCGGAGCACAAGAAAAACCCTGGAGACTTTGGCTTGACGCCCCCCGGCAATCCCCGGCCTGGAAAAACACTTTGTGACGTTGCCGGCATCTTGACCCGCCAAGAGGCGACCGCGTTGCTTCGCTAGGGCGTGTTGACATTTGCCAGATTTTGGTTCCTGGCAAGGCGCAAGACGGTGAGGAAGCGGAGTGTAGCTCGCCTACATGAGCATTCCGAACCGGATTGCAACGCGGCCAGGGGCCGAAAGATGGTGAATGTCAATACGCCCTAAGGACTGCGCAGAGGATTGGTCAGCGAACAGCAAAGAAATGGCTGGCCACAAAACGTCTGGGCGGTTGACTCCAATGGCGTGCCCCTGGAGGCCCAGTTGGAAAATGAAGGGCTTGGTTCCTATCACGGCTATCCCATGCCGGAAGGTGATCCGTTTCGGGAAAATGTTCTGCAACGTTGGCATCAGCCATGAGCGAGCTTTTTGTCATCGATCCCTTGTGGGAGGAAGCCACCGATCACGGCCCGGATGAGATCCGACAAACCTCCGCGCTTCTGCGTATCGCCATCAACAACCAGTCAGCTTCTCGGGTCGACAATACCTGGTCCCGATCCGTTCATGACGGGGTGCGCCTCTCCGCCTATCCCTTGGCTCTGTGGCTGGCCTCCTCCTGGTGGCGGCTGCGCTGGGAACCGACCCCACAGAAAACCCCGGACGTCGATTGGCGTTTGGCTCACGACATGCGTAGCGCGGGGTATGGTTACCTTTGGCCTCTCCTGCGGATCGAAACCGACGGGGAGTTGGTCACCATCCGCTGTGAACCTTCCTCCGCCTCCTCGATGGAACCCATTCGTTACCTGGGCCACTTTTGCCAAGCCATTCCGGCGACCGCATTCATCGAAGGTGTCGAAACCTTCATCCGGACAGTCCTTGCCCGACTGGAGACCGTGGGACTTCGCCACACCGATCTGCACGCTTTGTGGCACGAGGTGTCCACCGAACGGGCCAGCGCCGAGGCCGCCGCTTACCGCAAGCTGGAAGCTCTGTCGGGCTTCGAGCCCGATGAGTCGGCGGAATACCTCACTAAACTTCAACAACTCTCCAGTGAAATCGGCGAGGCGGCGGCAGCCGAGATCGCCGCCGCATGCGCCGGTAGTGAACCCGATCGGCGCCTGCAACGCCTGATGAACAATTCCCAGGTTGGCGGTGTTCAGGGGAATCTGTGTGCGATAACCACCCTGAACAATGACCCGACACGGAATACCCCGTCGGATGCCTCCCCCTGGGACCGGGGCCGGAATATGGCCCGAATGGCGCGTGAAACCATGGCGCTTGGTTCGCAACCAGTTTCCAACCGTCGCCTGGGTGAGATCTTTGCTTTGACGGAACAAGAGTTGACCGGAGGGATCACTCCCCTGGCCAATACCCACCTGAGTCTGGCGGTCAGGGAGGATGAAGACCGGGTCAGACTATTGTTCCGCCGCAGGTGGGAAACCGGGCGGCGGTTCGAAGCCGCCCGTTGGCTGGCCGATTCCCTGATGGCCCCCGATCAGGACCGCTGGCTGCCCGCCACCGAATCCAAAACCGCTCGCCAGAAGTTTCAACGCGCCTTTGCCGCCGAGTTTCTGGTTCCCATTGGCGCATTGCAGGATTTTCTGGGGAACGATCCGGGCGACGAAGATCGCATCGTAGAGGCCGGAAACCATTTTAACGTCTCCCCCCTGCTCATCCAAAGCCATCTGGTGAACCACGGCCTGGGATCACCGGCTGAACTGGATCAGGAACAATTCCGATCTTAAGGCGTATTAACAATTTTATTCGTTCCCCCCCTCACTTCGGCGGGAGAATGGCTAAGTAGATGGCGGCGATGTAGTCGTGCAGTATACCCAGCATTTATTGCCACCCATGATGACGACGTTATTGACGAGTTACATTTATTACTATTTATAGAATTTCAGACAGGATGAGTTATACTATTCGACAGGTCTCGACAAACTATAGGCTAGAGCAGCAGACAGATAACGCCAAACCAAGAACTGAAGCAGAATATAGATTTGCGGGCGCTATCTACTGACGAGGACTATTCTCAGTAGATTCAACCCGTTAATAAAGTGCGGAAGTTGCCACATTTCCTACGAAAGAGAAAGCAACATGAGCATTGTAGACCCAAAGTACCGTTTTCTTGCACCGCGACTGGAATACCTGAGTGACCCTGTAATCTTGACTCAAGCATGGAAAAAGACGCAACGCTATATCCGACGGCATAATTGGTACGCCGATATTCTGGATCTTGATAAATCGGCTGTGACACTGGAAGAGTCAATAACGCAGTGGAGCGAGGAAATCAAAAATGGCGAATGTACACCAAACCCTATGCGAATGGTCCCTGCCCCAAAGAGTACGCCTTGGCACTTTTCAAAAGGTGTATGGAAGCCGATAAATGCGCCCGTATTCCTTCGCCCTCTGGCTCACCTGGGCATTCGGGAACAAACCATGGCCACCGCCGCCATGCTTTGCCTCGCCGATTGCATCGAGACCGCTCAAGGAGACACCACAGTTACCGATTATATTGAGGCCAGTCGCCGAGGCATTCATAGTTACGGTAATCGATTATACTGCAACTTTCTTCAAGATTCGAAAGGGGCAAATGACAAACCACTGGCACGGTTCGGGTGGGGAAACAGCGAAACCTACAGGCGCTACTACCAGGACTATCAACGCTTTCTGGAACGACCTAAAATAGTTGCAAATGCAATCCAAAACCAGATTGGCGACAACCGCGAACTTTACATCATTAAACTGGATATATCAGCGTTTTTTGATAATATTAATCGAGACATTCTCCTCGCTCGCCTACAAAGCGAATATGCAGATTTTATTAATAATTATCAATTTACAGATCAAAAGAATGATGAAGAGAATTTCTGGAATCTTCTCAAGAAAATATTTAATTGGGAGTGGAGCCGCCAAGACAAAATTAATACCTCGACGCATAAGTTCCTAAAGGGGGAAGACTTACCCAATGGGATCCCCCAAGGATTGGTTGCAAGTGGATTTTTTGCAAACGCCTATATGTTAGAATTTGACCGCCAGATAAATGGACTTCTCGGAGCAGACATAAAGATTACTTGCAATGGTTACGAATCGAATAGCAACGTCAGACTTACGATATTTGATTATTGTAGGTATGTCGATGATATTCGACTATTAGTAGACATAAAACCACAAAATAACACAACAAATAACAAACAACTAGACACAATACTCTCTAAATTTATAAATAATTACCTTGATTGCTTCACAAACAGCCTGACCCATAAAGGACAATTAGAGATAAATAAAGATAAAACAGAGATCGCTCCGGTTCGCTTTACAGAAGACAAATCAGGAGTGTCATCTCGAATGTCACTGATTACAAGCAACCTTAGCGGACCTGGTGATATGGAAACACTACAACATACCACCGCTGGACTAGACGCATTATTATCACTTGCCACATCATTCGACAGAATCGTAACGACCGAGGAGCCGCTTCATCAATTGGCAAAACTCACATCTCCAAAGGCAGGCGTTCGGGACGACACCATTAAACGGTTTGCCGCTGGTAGGTTGCGAAAGGTCCTGCGGGAACGGCGCAGCATGACTGACCTTGAAAGAAATTTCGAAAACGGGGTTACCGAAAGGGAGGTCATCGACCATGAAATAGAGATGTTTGCCCGGAAGATGATCCTGGCATGGGCCCACGACCCATCCCTCTCCCTTGTACTTCGCTATGCACTGGATCTTTTCCCCAGCCCTGAGCTTCTGAAACCAGTCTGGGAATCCCTTGAAAAACTCTACACTAAACGACCATCAAAAGGAACAAAAGGTTTGCAATTGGTTGCATGGTATGTATGCGCTGATTTGCTTCGTGCAGGAGCTGTCGAAACCGGAATGAATGTGCCTGAATTGGGTATACCCGATTCAGCCAAGCTCCAGGAATACCGCTTTTTATTGGTTTCCTACGCCAAAAAGTTATTAAAACAACGAAATCCGCCTTGGTATGTCAAACAACAGGCATTGCTATTATTAGCCACACATGAACCTAACCCATTAAGCATCCCTAACACAGTTGATTCAGAAACAGTTAAACCCTACCTAGATCTGCTGAACGCCTCAACCTACGACGCCCCGTTTACTTGGGATCAACTAGTTGCGGCGCTGGTCTTTCAACAACTTCATCCAAATAATTATCGCTTTGCAACATGGCTGGTTAATGCCCTTGAACATCATTCCCCCGAGGATCGAACCAAGACTCTAAATGGGATCTTTTTCAACCGCCCCGACCTAATGCCTGATATTTTAATAGAAATTGGAGAAGCTAAACAAGATTGGATAAAGCCCGAAGCCAGATATTTATTTTCAACATATAAAAGGAGTACAACACCTACCCGACTAAGCGACCTTAATAATAAAATGATTTCCCTCTGGCGCATTATTTCAAGAGAGGACAATCCATTTCAACATGAAATCCCGTGGGTCAAATTGGCTATCAAGATGATCGACTTGATGCGCCGATTCGATTTAGACGCCATAAGCACACTTTCTTTTCGTAATTTATATATTCATGTTGAATCTTGGACAAAATTACCTCACCCAACGATGTCCGCAACAGCCATTGAGTTGCAGCTTGAAACTACAGATATCAGAGACCCACGCATTGAAACTCCCTCTTGGTGCAATTGGAGCGATACTCCTAAACAATTTTTCGCCCTTGGTCGCTTATTACGAACAGCCTTAACAGGAGATGAGGATTTTACCATAACTCCCTTCCTGTACCGCCACGATTGGGATGGGTACCGCGGGTTAAGAAATAGTTGGTATAGCCGCCGGCAAGGAATGAATCATTCCCCGGAATACATGTCCGGACAGACTGCCCCCTTTTCCCCTTGGGTGAGCGAACTACTTATGGGATTACTTCAGTGGCCGGGAGTACAGCTAGCCAACCGCCTCATTGATAGCTTTTGTACAATCAATTCGTTGGACGACCTAAAGAAACTGCTGTTAACTCGACTTCAATTATTAAGAGATCTATACGGAAGAGCATCCAAACTCCCTATCTATCCTATTCCTATTAATCACACTCGACGGGAAAGCGGAAATGTCTTGCGCGTAGTCTTAGTACAAACACTTTTCCCAAAAGACTCTGATTTTTCCAAGCTTGATCCCTCAATGGACGGCCCATCCTTCAGAGCGAAGCACCGGCGCCACGTAACAGCCGTATGCGGTTTGGTTAATAATTATTTGCGTGTACAACAGACGACGAATTCCGCAGGAACGAATGCCAACCACGAACCATTGGCTAACCTGATCGTCTTTCCAGAACTCGCTTTTCATCGCGACGATCTTTTCGTATTAAGAAGCTTAATAAACAAAACAAAGGCCATGGTTATCACCGGCCTGAATTACCGCCAGCTAAATTCAGGATCGTATATTAATGAGGCTTGCTGGCTGATTCCAGATAAAAAAGAGTCCGGCATGTCCATAATTACCCGCTTTCAAGGCAAAAAGTATCCAACTGAGAATGAACAGAAGCTCGGCGTGGTTGGATACCGCCCCTATCAACTGGTTATTGAATTGAATACCGGTTGCAGTCGACCGTATCGAATGACATGCGCAATTTGTTATGATGCAACCGACTTAAAGCTTGCATCAGACTTAAAAAATGTCTCCGATATGTTTATTATTTCCGCTTTTAACAAAGACGTCGCCACATTTGACAATATGGCTGCAGCCTTACAATACCATATGTTTCAACACATCGTTCTGGTTAATTCCGGCCAGTACGGTGGATCAACGGTTCAGGCTCCGTTTTCTGAAAGGCACGAACGAGTTATTTCTCACTTACATGGTGGGGATCAAGTTGGAATAAGCATATTTGACGTGGATATACAGGATTTTGGTCCTGCGGCTACCCTTTCGGTGAAGTGCATAAAAAAGAAGAAAACCGCTCCCGCCGACTTCACCCGATTCAAGTAGGAGTGACTAATCAGCGGTATCCACAACCACCTGCAATGTCACTAACCATTCGGCCCCCGCCTTGAGCGGCATAATCGGGTCAACGGCGAAAGGAAAAGTCCCAGGGGTGCCCCCTGGACCCCAGGGGGTTGGACGTCAACAGAAAAAGTCCCAGGGCGCTGCCCTGGACCCGTTGGGGGGGATAATCCCCCCCAAACCCCCGTATTATCGAACAGATCCGTTTCCCCCCTCACTTCGGCGGGGGAATGGCGAAGTAGATGGCGGCGATATAGTCGTGCAGTTTGCCCAGTTCCTGTTGCATGGCGTCCATGAAGGCGCCGGGGCCGTCGGTCAGCAGGCGGGGGATGTCGGCGTCGTCGATCATGCGCTCCATGCGTTTGACCAGGGGGATGCATAAAGCGTTGTCGTTCAGGGTGGCCAGGCAGCGTTCCACCTCCCGCAGGCAGAAGTTCAACGCTCTGGGAAAACTCCTGTCCTGCAACAGGTAGGCGTAGACCGCCTGGTCGGTGACGCGGGGGTGGACGTTGCGGCGGTACATCTGTTCCGCCGAAACGCTGCGCAGCAGGTTCAGCCAGGGCGAGGAGGCGCCGTTCTGACCCATGCGGGAGAGGTCCAGGTCCAGGATACGGGTGTTCATGTCCGCCCGTTCCAGGTATTGCCCCATGCGGGTGAAATCGAACACCGTATCTCGCGACGAGGTGCCGAACAGAATGCCCACCAGCACCTGACAATGGCAGACCACCTCGTCCAGAAAGGCGTGGCGTTGTCCGCTGGCCACACCCTGTTCGGCGTTCTGTTTGAGAAAACCGTGCAGCGTGTTGAGTTTCTCCCAAAACTCCACCGGAAAGAGATCCCGCATGGTGCGCAGATTCTCCCGCGCCTGGGCGATGGTGGAGACCAGGGACGAAGGGTTCTCCTCCCGGCTCAACAGAAAGCGGGTCACGCCGGTTTCGTCCGGGGTGTTGCCGCTTTTGGCAAAAAGGGTGTCGCCACCCACAATGGTGACCAGATGGGTCCAGCCGCGATTGCGTTCCGCTTCGCTGCCGGGATTGTCCAGCATCAGGGCGGAGGTCACCGAAACCAGACGGGCGGTGTTTTCCGCCCGTTCCAGGTAACGCCCCATCCAGTAGATATTTGCCGCCACGCGAGAGAGCATCGAACTCCCCTCCATCCGTAATAAACTAATACGGGGGTCCGGGGGGGATTATCCCCCCCGGCGGGTCCAGGGCAGCGCCCTGGGACTCTTCCTTTTTCTGTTGACTTCCGACCCCACGGGGTCCAGGGGGCACCCCTGGGACGTTGCCTTTTTCCGTTGCACGGCCAGGCTGCGCTGGGTCGGAACCTTTGCCGCGCTTTGATCACGGAAACGTCAACGGACAGAACATTTCCTTTTTTTGATACTTAAAAGATAAAATATTGAACGTCAAAAGACCAAACATCAAACATCCGCCACAATCCAGGTATCCTTGCTGCCACCTCCCTGGCTGGAGTTGACCACCAGGGATCCGGGCCGCAAGGCCACACGGGTCAAGCCCCCCGCCGTGACGTAGGTCTCCTTGCTCTGCAGAATGAAAGGCCGCAAATCGACATGCCGTGGCGCCAACCCCTCCGGCGACAAGGTCGGCACCGTGGAAAGCGACAGGATCGGCTGGGCGATGTAGTTGCGCGGATCGGCCTCGATACGCCCCGCCATCTCCTCCATCTGCTGCCGGGTGGCGAAGGAGCCGATCAGCATGCCGTACCCTCCCGATTCGTTGGCCGGCTTGACCACCAGCTCGCCGAGATGATCCAGAACGTAACGCCGCTCCGCCTCCTCCAGACATTTATAGGTGGGCACGTTGGGCAGAATGGCCTCTTCCCCCAGATAATAGCGAATGATCTCCGGCATATAGGCGTAGACCACCTTGTCGTCGGCCACGCCCGCGCCGGGAGCGTTGGCCAAAGCCACCTTGCCCTTGCGCCAGGCGCGAATCAGCCCCGCCACCCCCAGCATCGACTCCGGTTCAAATACCTCCGGATCCAGAAAGAGGTCGTCCACCCGCCGGTAAATGACATCCACCCCCTCCAGACCGGAGATGGTCTTCATGTAAACGCAGTCGTCGTCCCCCACGATCAGATCCCGCCCCTCCACCAGCTCAATGCCCATGTGCTGCGCCAGATAGACATGTTCGAAATAGGCGGAGTTGTAAATGCCCGGCGTCAGCAGCACCACCCGGGGATGATCGCCGGGGCGCGGCGACAGGGCCGCCAGGGTCTCGTAAAGCTGGGCCGGATAGTCGTCCACCGGCTGAATGCGATGGCGGCGGAACAGCTCCGGGAAAACCCGTTTGGTCAACATGCGGTTTTCCAGCATGTAGGAGACCCCCGAAGGCACCCGCAGATTATCCTCCAGAACGTGAATCTCCCCGTTGCCGTCCCGCACCAGATCGCTGCCGCAAATATGGGCCCAGGAGCCCCAAACGGGTTTCATCCCCTCGCAATGGGGGCGATAGTTCTTCGACTGGTGCAGCAGCTCCACCGGGAACACCCCGTCCCGGATGATGCGACGCTCCCCGTAAAGATCGCCGATGAAGAGGTTGATGGCCGTGATGCGCTGGATCAGCCCCCGCTCCACCCGCTGCCACTCCCGCAGGGAGAGCAGCCGGGGAATGATGTCGAAGGGCCAGGCCCGGTCGATGTTGTCCCCTTCGGAATAGATGGTGAAGGTGATGCCCAGATTGACGATGGCCGCTTCCGCCGCCTGCTGCCGCTGCCGCACCGCCTCCAGCCCCAGATCGGCCAGATGCCCGCAGAGGAGTTGCGCCTCCGGACGGGGCTCCCCCTCGGAGGTGATCAGCTCATCAAAACGCGATGTTTGCGGATACTCCCGCCAGGACAGTGTCATGAGAACTCCTCTGCAGCAGCCGTTTGGCCCGGTCGGGCCCCTCATTCAATCTTCCCTTGTGCAACAGACGGGCCAGAGGCGCCGGGATTGATTCTGCGTCCATTCCCCCATTGTCCATTTTCCATCCATTAGGCAGCACTGATGGAAAAGAGTGCGCCGTGCCAATAAATAATGCACCCTGGAGGGATACCACCCCGGCCTCACGGCCTGCCGCCCCCCTACCCCGGTTGGCGTGGGAATTGCGGGTTCCGCTGGTGTCCGGGGATCCCGGAAAGCCCCTCGGCTGGGCCGGTCAAGCCGCTTCAGGAAGGTTGTCATGACCATTCGCGTCGCCATTCGCCATCGTACCACCTATCGTTACGACCGGTTGGTCACTCTTTCGCCCCACGTCTTCCGTCTGCGGCCCGCCGCCCACAGCCGCACCCCCGTGCGGGCCTACTCCCTGAAGATCACCCCGGCCAACCACTTCATCAACTGGCAACAGGACCCCTTCGGCAACTTCATGGCCCGAGTGGTCTTTCCCGAAGCCATGCGCGAAATGAGCCTCGACGTGGAGGTCATCGCCGACATGACGGTGATCAACCCCTTCGACTTCTTCGTCGAGGAGTACGCGGAAGAGTTCCCCTTCACCTACGAAACCCTGCTGGCCCGGGAGCTGGCTCCCTACCGCGAAACCGAAACCCCCGGTCCGCTGCTGACGCAGTGGTTGAACAAGGTGGATCGCCACAAAGGGCGCAGCGTCGATTTCCTGGTCCACCTCAACCAGCGGTTGCAACGGGAGATCGGCTACACCATTCGCCTGGAGCCGGGGGTGCAGAGCTGCGAGGAGACCCTGGAACGCCGCACCGGCTCCTGCCGCGACAGCGCCCTGCTGCTGGTGACCATCCTGCGTCATCTGGGACTGGCGGCCCGTTTCGTCTCGGGCTATCTGGTGCAGTTGACCCCGGACGAAAAACCCCTGGAAGGCCCTGCCGGCACCGATCGGGACTTCACCGACCTGCACGCCTGGGCGGAGGTCTATCTGCCCGGCGCCGGCTGGATCGGACTCGACCCCACCTCGGGACTCTTTGCCGGGGAGGGTCACATTCCCCTGGCCTGCACACCGCATCATACCAGTGCGGCGCCCGTCACCGGCTGCGTGGACGAGTGCGAAACCGAATTCCTCTTCGAAAACACCGTGATCCGCCTGCACGAGGATCCACGGGTGACCAAACCCTACACCGACCACGACTGGAGCGCCATTCTGGCTCTGGGCGAGCGGGTGGATGAACGGCTGCTGGCCGACGACGTGCGCCTGACCATGGGGGGCGAACCCACCTTCACCGCCATGGAGAAGACCGACGACGACGAGTGGAATTTCGATGCCGACGGCCCCCGCAAACGGCTGCTGGCGGAAGATCTGCTGCGGCGTCTGCACGCGGCCTTCGCCCCCGGAGGGGTGTTGCAGCACGGCCAGGGCAAGTGGTATCCCGGCGAGCCCCTGCCCCGTTGGCGTTACGGCTGTTTCTGGCGCAAGGATGGCCAGCCCTTGTGGAAAAACCCCGCCCTTCTGGCGCGACTCCACCAACCGGCCGCCCACGGCCCGACGGCGGCCCGCCGCTATCTGCAAGAGCTGGCCCGGCGTCTGGGTGTCGACGAATCGTTGATCCTGCCGGGCTTCGAGGATCGCTACTACCACCTCTGGAAAGAGGGCAATCTGCCGCAGAGCGCCGATCTCGATCAGATCATGGCCCGACTCGACCAAAAGCTGGGCCAACCGGTGGGCTGGGCGCTGCCCCTGGGCCACGACGGCCGGAACTGGCAAAGCTGCATCTGGTCGTTACGGCGAAAAGGGCTCTTTCTGATTCCCGGCGACAGCCCCATGGGGTTGAGGCTGCCCTTGGAATCCCTGCCCGCCCTGGACGAGGAGGAGGCGATTCCCCTGACCCGCTCCCTCTTCGAGGTGGTCCCCGCCCTGGCCGAATACGGCCCCTTGCGACAACAGGTCGCGGAACAGAAAACGGCGCGGGCTCCCGGTCCCCTGCTGCACACCGCCTGCTGCGCCCAGGTGCGCGACGGACTGCTCCACCTCTTCCTGCCCCCCGTCGGCCTGCTGGAACACTACGTGGAGCTGGTGGCCACCGTGGAGAGCGTGGCGGAATCGCTGGAGCTGCCGGTGGTGCTGGAGGGCTACGAGCCGCCGCAGGATCTGCGCCTGCAACGTTTCATGGTGACGCCGGATCCGGCGGTGATCGAGGTCAACATCCACCCCGCCGCCTCCTGGTCGGAACTGGTGACCACTTCGCAACGCCTCTACGAAGAGGCCCGGCAGAGCCGCCTGGCCACGGAGAAGTTCATGCTCGACGGGCGGCATACCGGCACCGGCGGGGGCAACCATGTGGTCATCGGCGGAGCCACCCCCTCCGACAGCCCCCTGTTGCGCCGCCCCGATCTGCTGCGCAGTCTGGTCACCTGCTGGCAGCACCATCCGGGGCTGTCGTATCTCTTTTCGGGTCTCTTCATCGGCCCCACCAGCCAGGCCCCCCGTGTGGACGAAGCGCGTCACGAAAACCTCCATGAACTGGAAATCGCCTTCGCCAACATGCCCGACGGCGAGGTGACGGCCCCCTGGCTGGTGGACCGGATGTTGCGCCATCTGCTGGTCGATCTGACGGGCAACACCCATCGCAGCGAGTTCTGCATCGACAAGCTCTACAACCCCGACAGCGCCACGGGCCGCCAGGGTCTGCTGGAGCTGCGCGCCTTCGAAATGCCGCCCCACAGCCGCATGAGTCTGGTGCAAATGTTGCTTATAAGAACCCTGATCGCCCATTTCTGGCGGCAGCCCTATCACCACCGCCTGGTGCGCTGGGGCACGGCGTTGCACGATCGCTTCCTGCTGCCCCACCACGTTCGCGACGACGTGAAACAGGTGACGGCCATGCTGCGCCGCGCCGGACTGCCCTTCCGGAGCGAGTGGCTCGATCCCTTTTGGGAGTTTCGTTTCCCCCATATCGGAACGGTGGTTCTCGACGATGTTCATCTGGAGTTGCGCATGGCCCTGGAGCCCTGGCACGTTCTCGGCGAAGAGGTGAGTCGCGGCGGGACCTCCCGCTTCGTGGACGCCTCCCTGGAGCGGCTGCAGATTCACCTCACCGGTCGGACCGAGGGTCGCCACGTGGTGACATGCAACGGGCGGCGCGTGCCCCTGCAGCCCACCGGAACGCCGGGCGAAGCCGTTGGCGGGGTGCGTTTCCGCGCCTGGCAGCCGCCCTCGTGCCTGCATCCCACCATCGGCGTGCAAACTCCCCTGGTCTTCGATCTGGTCGATACCTGGAACGGCCACTCCCTGGGCGGCTGCACCTATCACGCCGGTCATCCGGGGGGGCGCAACTACCAGGTCTTTCCCGTCAACAGCTTCGAAGCCGAAGCCCGTCGGGGCGTGCGCTACCAGGAGTTCGGCCATCGCGCCGGTCCCCTGCAACCGCCGCCGGAGACGGCGGGACCGGGGCGCTTCGTCGCCACGGGCCACCTGCCACGACCCATGAGTCCACCCCCGGAAGAACCTTCCGTCGACTTCCCACACACCCTGGACCTGCGCCGACCGCCGGAGCTGCCATGAGTCAAGCCAACCCCAGTCCCAATCCGATTCGGGGACTCTTCGCCGATTATGCGCCGCCCCCCGGTTACGACGAGGCGGTGGACAGCCGGGGTCTGTTGCGCGATCACTGGAAAGCCGTGGTTCTCCATCTGCAGGAGATGGAACCCCAGCGCCTGGCCAACCTGCGGGAGCAGGCCCGGCAACTGCTGCTGGAAAACGGCGTCACCTACGACGCCTACAACACCACCCCCGAATCGTGCCGCACCTGGGATCTCGATCTGCTGCCCTGGATCCTCACCGAAACGGAGTGGGCCCAGCTGGAAAAAGGGCTGCGTCAGCACCACCGGCTGCTGGAACATCTGCTGAACGATCTCTACGGCGAGCAGGATGTCTTGAAGGCGGGTCTTCTGCCCGCCTCCCTGATCTACGGTGACGAACGCTTCCTGCGTTGCTGCCAGGGCTGGGACCAGCCGCATCCGTGGCGCATCCGCTGGGGCGCCGTCGATGTGGCGCGGCAGCAGAACGGCGCTTTCCGGATTCTGGGCAATCCCCTGCAAACCCCCACCGGCGTGGGCTATGCCCTGGAAAACCGTCAAATCTTCTTTCGCCTGCTGCGCGAGACGTTGAACGAAAACCAGGTGCGCCTGCTGCTGCCTTTTTTCACCGCCCTGCGCACCCATCTGATCGAGGCCTCCCCCCTGAACAAGGAGGATCCCCGCTCCGTTCTGCTCTCCCCCGGTCCCTCCAGCGAACTCTTCTTCGAACACGCCTTCCTGGCCAACTACCTGGGATTGCCCCTGGTTCTGGGCGAGGATCTGGCGGTGCGCGGCGGACGGGTTCACTTCAAAACCCTGGAGGGGCTCTATCCGGTGGACGTGATTCTGCGTCTGCTGGAAGATCGCCATTGCGACCCCCTGGAACTCGGCGAAAAGGCCGGATCAGGCGTTGCCGGCCTGGTTCAGGCCCTGCGGGAACAGCGCACCAGCGTGATCAACCCCCTGGGAGTCGGCATTCTGGAAAATCCGGCCCTGCCGGCCTACCTGCCCGAACTCTGCCGCCACTATCTTCAGGAAACCCCGCTGCTCTCCCACACCCCCACCCTCTGGTGCGGCGATGCCCTTCAGACCGTGCTGGAGGCCCCGGATACGTGGATCATCAGCCGCCTCGACGAACGGGGCAACCCCTCCCCCCTGCCCTTCGGCGACTTGAGCCGGGAGAAACAGGCCGCGTTGCAAAAGGCCCTGAAAGCCCGCCCCGCCGACTTCGTGGCCCGGAAGGCCTCGCAGCCGTCGAGCCTGCCGCTGCTCCTCGACGAGAGCGCCGCTCCGGGATACGGGATCTTGCGCACCTTTTTCACCGCCGGTACCCAGGGCGTCGAAGTGATGCCCGGCGGACTGGCACGGGTGGCTCGGGCCGGGGAGCCCCTGAACGCCTTCGACAGCCCCATGGGCCGGGTCAAGGATGTCTGGATCCTCTCCTCCCAGCCCGTGGCCCGGGCCAACCGCCCGCCGCTGGAGAGCCTCTATCAACCCTCCGCCTTCACCGGGGAGATCTCCTCCCGAACCGCCGAAAATCTCTACTGGGTGGGACGTTACGCCGAACGGGCCGAAAACATCCTGCGACTGCTGCGGGTGGTGCTGCTGTTGCCCGCCATGGGCGGCAGCGACGGCGTTTCCGTCAATCAGCAGGAGTCCCTGCGCCTCATCTACCGGGCCGCCAGCCTGATGACCGACATCCTGCCCGGCTTCGCGGGCGAAGGCGCGGAACAACGGCTGCAGGAGCCCGAAGAGGAGCTGCATCGCATCATTGTCTCGACCCGTCATCCCGGCAGCATCGTCTCCTCCCTGCAGGCCCTGATCTTGAGCAGCCACCGCGTGCGGGAACGCCTCTCCAACGACACCTGGCGGGTCATCCACCGCCTGCGGGAGCTGGTCTCCCGTCTGTCGGGACTCTCCAGCACCCCGGAAATGCTCGTCGAACTGGAAGAACTCATCATGGCACTGGGCTCCCTCTCGGGTCTGGCCATGGAAAACATGACCCGAGGCCTGGGCTGGCACTTCATGGTTCTGGGACGACGCCTGGAGCGTTCCCTCCTCACCGTCGATCTGTTGCGCACCACCCTGGTGACCCCGTTCAGCCCCGAGGCGGAACGCCCCCTGCTGGAAGCCCTGCTGGCCGCCACCAACAGCACCATGACCTTCCGCCGCCGCTACCGCACCCATCTCTTCGTCAAACCCTTCCTGGATCTGATCCTGGCCGACGAAACCAATCCGAGAGCCATCGCCTTTCAACTGGAAGCCCTGGAGCGGCATATCACCAAACTGCCCCGCCGGGTCTCCGTGCCGACCTATCGCACCCCGGAAGGTCGCATCATTCTGGAAGCGTTGAACGCGGTGCGCCTGGCCAATACCGATCTGCTCTCCCTGGTCACCGACGCAGGAGGCCGTCCCAACCTGGAGCAACTCCTCTCCCGACTGCACGATCTGCTGCCGCTCCTGTCGGTGGAACTCTCCAACGGCTATTTCCAACACACCACAGCCCACGCCCGCAAAGGTCTGCCGGGATGAGCACCACCTACCGCATTCGCCATCTGACCCGTTACAAATACCACGATCCGGTTTCGCTGTGTCACAATCTGGCCTGGCTGACGCCCCGATCCACCCCCTGGCAGGAGCCCATCCGCTTTCATCTGGAGATCTCCCCCACCCCCTCGGTGTTGCAGGGACGCCTCGACGCCTTCGGCAACCAGGGCCACTACTTCGAAATCATGGAGCCGCATCGCACCCTGGCGGTGCAGGCCCTCAGCCTGATCGTGGTGCGGGAACGCGCTCAAGCCGAGGCCCACGACCTCTCCTGGGAGGAGGCCCAAGCCGTTTTCCGGGGCGGCTGTCTGCCCGAGGAGCCGGCCAACTGCCAGTTTCTGCTCGATTCACCCCACATCCGCATCAGCGAGGAGCTGGCCGACTACGCCCGGCCCTCCTTTCCCGAAGGCCGCTCCCTGCTTCACGGCGTCACCGACCTGATGCACCGCATTCACGCCGACTTCACCTATCAGTCCCTGTCCACCACCGTCTCCACCCCGCTGCACGAGGTGATGGCGCGGCGCACCGGCGTCTGCCAGGACTTCGCCCATGTGGCCATCGGGGCATTGCGTTCCCTGGGACTGGCGGCGCGTTACGTCAGCGGCTACCTGGAGACCCTGCCGCCGCCGGGACGGCCCCGACTGGTGGGCGCGGACGCTTCCCACGCCTGGTTTGCGGTCTTGCTGCCGGGATTCGGCTGGATCGACTTCGACCCCACCAACGACCTGCTGCCCGGCCAACGCCACGTCACCGTGGCCTGGGGCCGGGACTACTCGGACCTGCCGCCGGTCAAGGGCGTGGTCATGGGGGGTCAGGGCGAAACCCTGGAGGTCTCGGTGGATGTGGCGCGGGTGGATGTGGAGGAGGAGTAGGTTGGGGATTTACCGAAAAACCGCTTCGATACACCTGGCGGCGACAATCCGTTTGCACCACGATTTCAGGGCCTCCGGATCCGCGTCGGCAATGCGGGAACAGACCCACTCCGGAGGCGGACCAAAACGATCCTGGATCAGCTCCAGCAGGAATTCGGCCATGCCTTCCTGGCGGCCCTCCTGGCGGCCCTCCTGGCGGCCCTCCTGGCGGCCCTCCTGGCGGCCCTCC
>JADGAQ010000003.1:17565-27323 GCA_015231925.1 Magnetococcales bacterium | reverse complement strand
CGGCCCTCCTGGCGGCCCTCCTGGCGGCCCTCCTGGCGGCCCTCCTGCAACCAGGCCTGTTTGTTGCGCTCCACGATTTCACGGGCGAAAAGGGACATCATCTCGGCCTCCTCGCAAGTCTATTGAAAGACCTCTTCCACACTCTCCGCCACGACAATCCTTTTTCTCCATATTTTCAGAGCCTCCAGATCCGCGCCGGCGATGCGGGAACAGACCCACTCCGGCGGCGAACCAAAACGATCCTGAAACAAGTCCAGCACGAATTCGGCCATGCCCTCCTGGCGGCCCTCCTGGCGGCCCTCCTGGCGGCCCTCCTGGCGGCCCTCCTGGCGGCCCTCCTGCAACCAGGTCTGTTTGTTGCGCTCCACGATTTCACGGGCAAAAAGGGACATCATCTCGG
This sequence comes from Magnetococcales bacterium, assembly GCA_015231925.1. Classification (NCBI taxonomy): domain Bacteria; kingdom Pseudomonadati; phylum Pseudomonadota; class Magnetococcia; order Magnetococcales; species Magnetococcales bacterium. The sequence goes on along the minus strand of JADGAQ010000003.1, from coordinate 26,923 downwards.
TTTCCTCCTGCGGACAGAGCTGCGCCACGATATCGTGTACTCTATTATGATCCAGCGTCGGGAAGGTGTTCAACAGGTAAATCATCACCGGAATGGCGAACTCCGGCGCTTCGACCAACGCCTCGACGATGCATTGCAGGGCCTGCAACTGGGCCTCCGGGTTGCGGGTGCCGTATTTCAGGGCCAGCAATCCGGCCCGCAGACGGGCATTGCGAGAGAGTCGTCCGTCCGGAACGGCCCCGAGGTTGATCAGTATATAGGTAAAATTCATCAGATAGGGTTGCAATTCCGGGTCCGCGTCCATCACGGCGCGGTATTCGCCCGGAATCCGCCATTCCGCCTCGCCGTGGTAGAGAACGAAGGGGATAACCGGCGGCAGCGATTCCCATTGGGGATTTTTTCGGGCTTCCAGTTCATGAATACCCATCATGCCCCGCCCCAACTGCAGGCCGACGCGCGGGTCCGGATAGCTTTTGTGTTCGATCAGGGTGTAAAAATAGAGCTCTTTGCCGTGAATCGTCCGGCTGCGAAAAACGCGATCCGAGTATAGAGCCAGCAACTCCTGGCTGACGAAGCTCTCGCTGATCGACTCCGGATCGTCCGGCCCCAGCAAGCCCGCGACCTCCGGGGGGAGATACTCCCGCAACAAGGCTCCCGCCGTCTCCGGATGGGACATCAGCGCCTTGAACAGCCGGTCATGGGGTTGGGAAAGGTCGCTCACGGTGTCCGTTTCACGCCTTGAGGGCGTTGGAGAGGAAATAGCGCACCAGGCTGGCCCCGCCTTGGGCCAGGTTGCTCAACTCCGACCAGGAGCTCAACTGCTTGACCTTGCGCCAGACCACCGTCGGACGCTGATAAAAGCGCCGGTAGCCCTCTTTCAGAAAGAGATCCAGCCGTTCCGGGGAGACCGTGGGCAGGCGCATCACCGTTTTCGACAGATCGTAGTCATCCCAATCCTCCGTCAGCAGGTAGCCCCGCTCCTTGGCCCAGTCGAACATCTCCGTGCCCGGATAGGGTGTGGTGATGTTGAAGACCACCAGATCGGGATCCAACGCGATGGCATAGCGAATGGTCTCCTCCAGGGTCTCTTCGGTTTCACCGGGATTGCCGAACATGAAGGTGCAGCGCGAGGTCAAACCCACCTCCCGGCACATCTGCACCGCTTCGCTGTTTTTGACCAGGGGGGTGGGCTTCTTGATGGTTTTCAGAATCTCCGGATCCCCCGATTCCACGCCGAACATCACCTGATGGCAGCCGCCCCGCTTCATGGCGGCGAGCAGATCCCGGTTGACGCAATCGACCCGGGCGAAGCAGCTCCAGGTCAGATCGATGCGGTTTTTCTCCAGGAGATCGCACAACCGTTTGATGTTGGAGGGGAAGACCGTGAAAGTATCGTCGTAGAAGGCGATCTCCCGCATGCCGTACTTGCGGGAGAGCAGGGCCATCTCCTCGAAGACCCGTTCCGCCGAGCGTTTGCGCAGTTTGATGGAGGCGGAGTTGCAGAAGGTGCATTTGCCGGGGCAGCCGCGGGTGGCGGTCATGTTGATGGCGGGCAGACGTTTGTAGGCCCCCACCGCCGGTTTGTAGCGGGCCAGTTGCACCAGATGGAAGGCGGGAACGGGCAAGCGGTCGAGATCCTCCACCAGGGCATCCGGCCCCTGGTGGCGCACCTGGCCGTCGACCCGATGGGAGATGCCCGACAGGGTGTGCAACGGGGTGTTTTGCAACAATTTCAGGAAGATATCCTCCCCTTCCCCGCGCACCACCACATCGACGGCTTCCTGGGCCAGGGCCTCTTCCGGCATGGCGCTGCAATGCACCCCGCCCAGAATCACCCGGGAGTGGGGATGGTATTTCTTGATGAGCCCCGCCAGGCGATAGGCGTTCTTGGCCAGCGGCGTGGTGGCGGTGATGCCGTAAACCTCGAAGGCCTGCTCCCGGATGCGGGCTTCCATGCCCTCCCAACCCAGGAGTTCGGCCTGGAAGTCCCACACCGTGACCTCGACCCCTTCCTGTTCGGCCACGGCGGCCAGGTACAACAGGCCCAGGGGCGGCATGGTGGCGCGAATCTGGCTCCAGATATTGCCCTGTCGCACCTGCCAGGGGGGATTGATCAGACAGCAGCGCACGGGCGGACTCCTTGATGAGGTGGCAATCCGGCTATTGCCAGGGTTTGGAACCGGGGGACGGAAAGACCAGATAGCGCCGTCCCAGAAAGTTGACCAGAACCAGACCGACCGCTCCGACGAATTTGGCCGACAGGGGTTCCATACCCATGCTCACCAGGCTGTGGGTGATGAACTGGTCCACCAGCGCGATAAAGCCGGCGAAGAGCCAGAAGGCCACCTGCTCCCCGAGGGCCGACCAGCGCGCCTTGTGACGAAAAAGCAGCAGGATGCACAACAGGTAGTTGACCACCGCCGCCAGCACGAAGGCCACGCCCACCGCCCAGGCCAGGGTCATTCCTCCCCGATAGGCCAGGTGGAACGACAGCAGGTTGACCCCCGCCGAAACACCGCCGATGAACAGGTAGACCAGAAACTGCAACGGAAGCGGCATCTGGTAGGCGTTGTAATAAAAAATGCACCACAAGGCCCGGAACCCGTCCCTGACGCCGATCTTCTTGCCTTCAGCGTAGGTGCGTCCGTAGTAGGAGACGCCCATTTCGTAGATGCGCAGCCGCATGTGGGCCACTTTGGCCACGATCTCCGGCTCGAAGCCGAAGCGGTTTTCCTCGATGGTCACGGCCTGAATCACTTCGCGGCGGAAGACCTTGTAACAGGTCTCCATGTCGGTCAGGCTCAGATCGGTGAACATGTTGGAGATGAAGGTGAGGAAGCGGTTGCCCAGGGAGTGCCAGAAGTAGAGAACCCGGTGCGCTCCGGCGGAGAGGAAACGGGAGCCGAAAACCACGTCGGCCCGTCCGGAAATCAGCGGTCCCAGCAGTTGCTTCAAATCCTGGGGATCGTACTCCAGATCGGCGTCCTGCACGGCGACGAAATCGCCGGTGGCCCGTTGAAATCCGGTACGCAGGGCCGCGCCCTTGCCCTGGTTCCGCTCGTGACGCAGGTAGGTGATTTCGGGGTGACGCTGCGCCAGTTCCTGCCCGATCAGGCCGCTCTTGTCTTTGGAGGCGTCATCCACGATGATGATTTCCAACCGCAAAGCGGCATCGGCGATGGCCAGCACCGTCTTCACGCAGCTTTCGAGAGTCGCCTCTTCGTTGTAGCACGGTATCACAATACTTAAGAGCGTGCTCTGTTTCAACGCATCTTCCATAGCCATCCGTTTCCCAAAGAGGATACACTGGTTCGGATCATCATATTGGCATGAGTTGCAAGCCTTGAAAAGCACTTTCACCGGAAGTGGGCGGGGCAATTCTGGAAATATTTTGACTTTCAATATGTTATCCTTTAAGTATCAAAAAAAAGAAAATGTTCTATCTTTTGACCTTTTCAATTATTCGTTAACGAAAATACATGATTAAATTATTTGCTTGATATTTTTTTCTGAATTAAAAATGGAAAGTCAAAGGACAGAACATTTTCTTTTTTTGATACTTAAAAGATAACATATTGAAAGTCAAAAGAGCTTGTTTCCCCCAGGAGATGGATGATGCGCGAAAAAGACACCCCCGCCGCAACCCCGGAAACGCGCCTTTCAACCCGTTTCGCGCCAATTCGGACCTGAAGGCCGCCCGCAATGGTTGACATCATCCCCCTGCCCGCCGACTACGCCGCCTGGCTGACGGAACTCAAAACCCGCATCCACAGCGCCCGGCAACGGGCGACGTTGGCCGTCAACCGGGAGCTGGTGCGGCTCTACTGGCAGATCGGACGGGATATTCTTGCTCGGCAAAACCGGGAAGGCTGGGGAGCCAAGGTCATCGAGCGGCTGGCGCAGGATCTGCGCAGCGCCTTTCCGGAGATGAAGGGCTTTTCGCCGCGCAACCTGAAGTACATGCGCTCCTTTGCCGAAGCCTGGCCGGATGGCGAATTTGTGCAAGAGGTGCTTGCACAATTGCCCTGGTATCACCAGCTCGCCCTGCTCGACAAGCTGAAAACCGGGGAGGAACGCCGCTGGTACGCCACCAAGGCCATCGAACACGGCTGGTCGCGCAATGTGCTGGTGATCCAGATCGAAACCCGGTTGCGCGAGCGTAGCGGCCAGGCCATCACCAACTTTTCGACCCAACTGCCCGCTCCCCTGTCCGACCTGGCGAGAGAGTCGCTGAAGGATCCCTACCGACTTGATTTCCTCGGCTTGGGCGAAGAGGCCCAGGAACGCGCCCTCGAAGAGGCCATCGTCGGCCACATCACCGATTTCCTGCTGGAACTCGGCGCGGGTTTCGCCTTCGTCGGACGACAGGTGCATCTGGAGGTGGGCGGAGAGGATTTCTTCCTCGATCTGCTCTTCTACCACCTCAAGCTGCGCTGTTTCGTGGTCCTCGAACTCAAGGCGGGGGAGTTCAAACCGGAACATGCCGGACAACTCGGCTTCTATCTGACGGCGGTGGATGCCCTGATGCGCAACGCCCACGACGGCCCGACCATCGCCTGCTGCTGTGCAAGAGCAAGAACAAGGTGGTGGCCGAATACGCCCTGCGGGATTCCAGCCAACCCATGCGAGTGGCCGAATATCAACTCATCGAGGCCCTGCCCGCCGAGTTGCAAACCAGTCTGCCCAGCATCGAGGCCATCGAGCAGGCCCTCGCCGAGGCAGCGGAGCAACACCCGTGACAGCCCGCGACTTCGACGAAAAACCACCGATGGAGCGCCCCGCCCCCGGACTTTCGACAACGGCGCTCAAGCCACCCCGTTGCGCCGGGAACGAACCGTTCGGTTCTTCCGGCAGTCGGCGAGCAGAGGCCAGGGGCCAAGTGTTCGACCCGTTTCACCAAAGCTACTCTGACCGCCACGGCAGCATCCACGAGGTGGCGGCATGATCGGCAAACCACGGAGAGTATGACCCCATGGCGGATTTTTCCTACGACGGCGACGATCTGGAAGTTCTCTCCGAACTGCCCAACTATCAGCAGTGGATTCTCGACAGTTTCCGCCCCCATCTGCGGGGCTGCTGCTGGGAGATCGGCGCGGGGCTGGGGGCCATTTCGGCACTCCTGCTGCCCCATGTGGAGCGGCTGCACCTGGTGGAGCCCGCCCCCAACCTGCATCGCGCCCTGCAACGCCGTTTCGCGGACCAACCCCGCGTCACCCTGCACGCCGGCGATGCCGCCTCGTTCCTGGCCGATGCCGCCGTGCCCCGCCCCGACTGCGTGGTCATGGTCAACGTGCTGGAACACATCGAAGACGATGCCGCCACCCTGCGAGCCATCCGGCAGCGGCTGCCCGCCGGCGGTCAACTGCTGCTCTTCGTGCCGGCGCTGCCCTTCCTCTTCTCCCGGCTGGATCGGGAGCTGGGCCACTTCCGCCGCTACACCCGGCATAATTTGCGCCGTCTGGCCGAAGAGGCCGGGTTCACCATCGAGCGGCTGGACTACTTCGATCTGCTGGGCATCCTGCCCTGGTGGCTGGTCAACACCCTGGCCGGCTCCACCCGCTTCGATCCGCGGGCCACCCGCCTCTACGACCGGGTGGGCGTACCCCTGACCCGAAGCCTCGAAGGCCTCGTCTCCCCGCCCCTCGGAAAGAACCTGCTGGCTTGCCTGACCCGAACTTGAGTATACTGTACCGGTCAGTCCGCTGCGTTGAACCATCCTGATCAAAAGGCCTGTCCATGAGTCGCCACTCCTCCCGCACCGATGAAGAGACCCTGACCCGAACACGGGTCAAAGAGCCGTCCCTGTTCAAGGTCGTGCTGCTCAACGACGACTTCACCCCCATGGATTTCGTGGTGGATCTGCTCATGGGCCTCTTTCAGAAATCGGAAGAGGAGGCCACCACCATCATGTTGAACATTCACCACAAGGGACAGGGCCTCTGCGGCATCTACACCCGGGATATCGCCGAAACCAAGGTGAACCAGGTGCATGCCCTGGCGCGCAACGCCGATCATCCCCTGAAATGTCGCATGGAAAAGGCCTGAGAGCCTGTGAATCCACGCTTCGAGGACGCCACCCCATGATCAGCAAACATCTGGAATCCTCCCTCAACCGGGCCCTGCGAGTCGCCCAGGACCGTCGCCACCAGTACGCCACCGTGGAGCATCTGCTGCTGGCCCTGCTGGAAAACCCCGAGGTGAGCGAGATCCTCCTGGCCTGCGGCTGCGACATCCCCCAACTGGCTCGGGACATGGACAACTTTCTGGCCACCCGGGTGCCCATGGTGGCCCGCAGCACCCAGGAGATCGACACCATTCCCACGGTGGGGTTCCAGCGGGTCATCCAGCGGGCGGTGCATCAGGTGCAGAACGCGGGCAAGACCCTGGTCACCGGGGCCTACGTCCTGGCGGCCATTCTCAATGAGAAGGAGTCCCACGCCGTCTTCTTCCTGGAGCAGCAGAACGTCACCAAGCTGGAGGTGCAATCCCTGATCTCCCACGGGGTGGGCCACGAGAATTTCGATAGCGATACCGTGGAAAACCCCTCTCCCGAAGGCCCGCAACCCGGCGAATCGCGTACCAATCCTCTGGCCCTCTACGCCGTCAATCTCAATCAACAAGCCCGGGAAGGCCGCGTCGATCCCCTGATCGGGCGGGACGAGGAGATCGTGCGCGCCTGCCAGATTCTCTGTCGGCGGCGCAAGAACAACCCCCTCTTCGTCGGCGACGCCGGCGTCGGCAAGACCCATGTGGTGGAAGGACTGGCCCTGCGCATCGTCAACGGCGAGGTGCCGGAGTTGCTGCGTTCCGCCACCCTCTTCGCCCTCGACATGGGGGCCATGCTGGCCGGAACCAAGTTCCGGGGCGACTTCGAAGCCCGCATGAAAGGCTTGCTGCGCGCCCTGCAAGCCCATGAGGGGGCCATCCTCTTCATCGACGAGATTCACACCGTCATCGGAGCCGGGTCCACCACCGGCAGCGTGATGGACGCCTCCAATCTGCTCAAGCCGCTGCTGGCTTCGGGTCAGTTGCGCTGTATCGGCTCCACCACCTTCGAGGAGTATCGCGGCATCTTCGAGAAGGATCGCGCCCTGGCGCGGCGTTTCCAGAAGATCGATCTGGACGAACCCGATCTCGAAGAGACCGTATTGATTCTCAAAGGGCTCAAGGCGCGTTACGAGGAGCATCACGAGATCAAGTACTCCCTGCCCGCCCTGCGGGCGGCGGCGGAGCTTTCCCGGCGTCACATCCACGACCGGCGGCAGCCCGACGCCGCCATCGACGTGCTGGACGAAGCCGGCGCGGCCAACCGGCTGCTGCCGGTTTCCCGGCGCAAAAAGAGCCTCGGGGTTCACGAAGTGGAACAGGTGGTGGCCCGCATGGCCAAGATCCCGCCCCGCTCCGTCTCCCAAAACGATCAGGAGGTGTTGAAAAACCTCGACGCCAGCCTGAAACGGGTCATCTTCGGTCAGGAAGGGGCCATCGAACGGGTCTGCGAGGCCATCAAGCTCTCCCGTTCGGGACTGGGCAATCCGGAGCGTCCCATCGGCGCCTTTCTCTTCTCCGGCCCCACCGGGGTGGGCAAAACCGAACTGGCGCGACAGTTGGCCCGGGAGCTGGGCATCACCCTGACCCGTTTCGACATGAGCGAATACATGGAGCGCCACACCGTCTCCCGCCTCATCGGCGCACCGCCGGGATACGTGGGATTCGATCAGGGGGGGCTGCTCACCGACGCGGTCACCAAGAATCCCCACTGCGTGCTGCTGCTCGACGAGATCGAAAAGGCCCATCCCGACGTCTTCAATCTGCTGTTGCAGGTCATGGACCACGGGCGGCTGACCGACAACAACGGTCGACCCGCAAACTTCCGTCAGGTTATTCTGGTCATGACCACCAATGCCGGGGCCTCCGATCTGCAACGCCCTTCCATGGGTTTCGTGGTGCAGGATCACGCCTCCGACGAGATGAAGGAGATTCAACGCCTCTTCGCCCCGGAGTTCCGCAACCGGCTGGACGCCATCGTGCCCTTCTCCCCCTTGGGAACGGAGGCCATTCTGCGGGTGGTGGACAAGTTCCTGCTCGATCTGGAAGCCCATCTGGAGAACCGGCAGGTCGATCTGGCGGTGGAGCCGGAGGCGCGGCAGTGGCTGGCCGACCACGGTTACGACAAGTCGAACGGGGCCCGTCCCATGGAACGCCTCATCAAGGAAAAGCTGCGCCGTCCCCTGGCCGACGAACTGCTTTTCGGCAAACTGTTGAAAGGCGGTTCCGTATCGGTATCGGTGGAGGCGGGCCAACTCGCCCTCAAGGTCTCCTCCCGGGAGGAAGACGGTGCGTGAACGTCCGGCACTGTTGATCCTGCTCCTGGGGCTGCCTCTGCAGGTCGCCGCAGTCGATGTGAACGGTCTGGACGACCCCACCCGCCCCGACAACTACATTCCCCCGGCGGAACGCTCCTCCGAAGGTAGCGAGGAACTGCCTGCGGGAACGACCCGGCAGATCAACTGGAACGAGTTGCGTCTCGACATGATTCTGCGTTCCGAAAGCCACACCCTGGCCATGATCAACGGGGTACGGGTGCAAGTGGGGCAGCGGCTGCCCAACGGGGCGCGGGTGGAACGCATCGAAGCCGACGCGGTGGTGCTGGATCTGGACGGCACCCGCAAGGAGATCAAGCGCAACTCCTGCTACCACATTGAGAAACAACAGGAAAAGCACATCGTGCAGCGGACTCCGCAGTGCAAGGAGAGCGTCAGCCGCAACGAGATCGAGGAGATTCCCCTGGAGCGGGAGGGCAATACCTTTTACATCCGGGCCAAGATCAACAACAAGGAGGAGGTGCGTTTCGTGCTGGACACCGGAGCCAGCGGTGTTTCGATCCCTGCCGAGATCGCCGGGCGCATCTTCGACGCCAAGACCTATCAGGAACTTCCCGCCACGGAGGTGACCATTGCCGACGGGTCCAAGAGCAAGGCCAAGCGCTGCACCTTCAACGTGATTCAGGTGGGCAGCCGCAAGGTGGCGCGGGTGGAAGGCGTGATCAAGGATCTCTACGCTCCGCCGTTGCTGGGCATGTCGTTTCTGGAAAAGCTGGGGAACTGGCGACTGGACAGCAAACGCAACATGCTGATTCTGGCCAGCCACGCCGAGGAGAAGGCCGCCAAACCGGGCGGGGAAGGTGCTGCCGGTGGTCTCGACACCCTCAAACGGGCGGCGGAGAAATCGGTGGAGGCTTCGGGAGGGAGCAGACCGAAAAAGTAGGGTATCTGTTCCGATAAACGGGGGTCCGGGGGGGATTATCCCCCCCGGTGGGGTGTGGGGCAACGCCCCACGACGTTTCCTTTCGCCGTTGACC
>JADGAQ010000003.1:0-17465 GCA_015231925.1 Magnetococcales bacterium | reverse complement strand
TTGCCAACCTCATGGGGTCCAGGGGGCACCCCTGGGACGTTTCCTTTCGCCGTTGACCTTGCCAACCTCATGGGGTCCAGGGGGCACCCCTGGGACGTTTCCTTTCGCCGTTGTCACGGTCATACCGCGCTGTGCAGAGGCCTGAATCGTGACAAGGACGCGGAATTTAAGCGCCGACGCGCTGCAAGAAGTCCCGTAGGGTCAGAATGTCGATACCGGGACAGGCCACCTGGGGATAGTGTTTGACATTCCCCGTGATGATGGCATCGGCTTGGGCCGTCACGGCGGCATCCAGGTAGATCCGGTCTTTCGGATCGGGAAGAGGAATGAAGGAGGGTGTTGGGGCGATGATGTGCCCGTAATGCATGAGCGCATAAAGGGTCGTGACGACTTTTTAGGGCTTGATGTCGCCTTGGAGCTTGGGCTTCTGACAAATCAAACAGATTTCCCTGAAAATGGCGTCTGAGTAGAAAACGACATGATTGCTTAACGCCTTCGATAATACACTTTTACACGCAGCACTCCCCAGTATTGCAGAAACAAATACGTTACAATCAATAATCACTTTCATACAGAAATATCTTTCTTTTGTTCTGATTAATCTTCCCGCATATCATGAATAACCTTTTCCATAATCGCCTCATCATCCAGCCCATAGTAATCAGAATCTGGAGAAAGAGGCTCGTTCAGCACATCGAGAAGCCGCTTCAAGTCCCGCTTTTTTTCTTCTGCAAGGATCTCTTCGCGGAGGTTTAACCTTTCAACAACATCAAGAGGATTCCGCATCATAAATTGCATCATCGTGACCTCCGATAACCTTCATGGCTGGTTTCGCCAGGCAACATCCTTCTCCAAACAGATTTCGCCATCAAGTGTATTCCACCTCCGTTGACCCCGTCAACAACCGCCTCCCCCCGTCGGACCGTTGGAGGTCTCTTCCGGAACCGTTTGGTGCATGACGGTGATGGCGGCTTCCAGATCTTCTTCCTCCGAAAGCCCGTACAGCTCTTCTTCCGGGACAGGCTCGGACATGAGATCGAGGAACTGTTCCAAAACCGATTCCAGATTGCTTTCGTCCATTGGTGGGATTATCAGGGTTTCCTGCATCGCTCGTCTCCCCAGCCGGAGAACTACTCCCTGTCTAAGACTATTCCTTTTCAGGGGCATTTTTCAACAAAAATGCACAGCCCGCATACATCCTTTCCCTTTCAATAGTTAACCTTCCAAGTAGCCATAAAGGAAATGTTCCATGCTTTGACTTTTCTGTATTTATGGGACTTTCCAAGAACATCTCGGAAAATATTTTATAATTTATTTAACTATATTTTGCACAACCCACAAAACACTTACATAAACACATCAAAAAACAGAAAATTTGCTACTGCCTAATAGATCTAACATTGAAAGTCGACGTGTTTTGAATCCCCGGGCAGGAGGTTGCGTGCTTTTCGCAACCCCACCTCGGATAGATTACATCGAACCGACTAATGAGAAAAACAGAAGCATAAGACCCATCCCAAGCAGCAACACCCCCAGAATCTTCGAAGCAACGATCAGACCGGATGACGCTGCCTTCACCCGATGGCTTTCCAACTCCCCGCTGACGACAAGACGTTCATAGTGGGCCGGGTGGTCACGCTGCATCTCTTCCAGGGTTTGTCGACCGGTAAACATGACAATATCGGGCGGGGGAAACTTGTTGGGACGGAAATGATTGTTGAAAAAGTGGATGGTGAACAGATATACCGCCGCCAAAAAGGCCTCCTCCCCATGTATCAACAAGGCAACATTGAAGACCCAGCCATCGAAATACTCACCGGCAATATGGGGAAAAGCTAAAATCGCGCCGCTGCCGCCGATAAGCGCCATACCCCAGAATACCGCCCAATAGTCGAACTTTTCAAAATAGCTCCAGCGATCGAACCTCGGCTTTTCCCCCCGCCCCACAAACCAGTAAAACATCTCCCGACAATCGAGAAAGTCCTTTTTGTTCGGCAACAAGGAGTCCGGCCCAAACCAGGAGAAGGTTTTGTCCCGCCACAAACGCAGCAGAAGATACAGACCATGCACCAGAAATATCCCGACCATGAACACCGCCGCCACACGATGCATCTGCCCCAATACCTCCACCCCACCCATGAAACGGGCCACCACCGGCGACAGCTCCGACTGGGCATTGCGCAGCGTCATCCCCGTGAACAACAACACCATCACCACCAGCCCGAATAACAGATGCGCAACCCGCCACGGCGCGGTAAACCGCTGAATGGTGCAAGTACCGTTTCCCATGGCTGCCCGGCCCGGCTGGTTCTTGCGCTCCACCCGTTCCCGATAAAACCACAGCACCGAGTGCGTACCGAAAAAGAGCACCACGAACCACAGCAAGCCGCTCATGAAACGGGAAGCGATCCACAACCCAGGATATCGCTCAAAATCCTGGGTGGTGGCATGGGGCGTAAAGCTGGCAAAACCACGGGTGGCCAGGGGCCTCTTTGTGCCGTCATGGCATTTTTGGCAGGTTTTCAATCGATTGGCGGGATGAACCGGAGATTTGGCATCGGATACCGACAGGATGGCATGGCTGTCGTGACAATCAAAACACTTGGCCGTCGTGGTGTAACCAAGCGTGGCAATCTGCCCGTGATAAAAGCGCCGATAGGAGTTCAGGTTGTTCGGATGGCAGCCGCCGCAGCTAGCGGGACTTTGCAGCTTGAAGGCCGCCCCATGGGCGCCGCTTATCTCATGGGTCGTATGGCAATCTACACAGACCGCTGTTTTCAGGTTGTTTTCCGTATTGAGTCGAGCGGCGTGGACCGATTTCTCATAGCTCTCCAGTTGATCTTCATGACACTTGCCGCACAATTTCGGGGTGGTCAACCGCCAGTTGGCATAGGCCTGACTTTGCTTGTCAGCCGGAACATTCAAAAAATGGCTGTCGTGACATTCGTGACAGGTGGCATTGGGGATTTCGGGAAAGTCCGGATTGGGGCGGGCGTGAAACGAGCGGCGATAGCTCTCGATATTGCGCAGCACCCTCTTCAAAGCCGGAGTGGTTTCGCTCTGCGGGGCCGCTTTGGCCCGATTGTCATGGCAGGTGGCACAGTCGATTTTCTCAGGGGTACCGTCCTGATGCGGAGGGGTCAGGCTCGTCAGGTGCCGATGGCATTCACCGCACGGTTGACGGGCATGGACGCCCTGAGAATAGGCCTCCCGTGGAATGGCGACCAACGGACGTCTCCCCCCCGTTGAAAAGGGGGAGGTATCGGGCACCTCGATCACCCTGCTTCCATCGTGACACTCCAGGCAGGCCTGGCTGTCGGCGGAGACCGGCGGTGCCGCCGCATTCACCGCCAGGGGCTGAAGGGCCATCCAAAATAGTGCAATCAGTGCAACACAAAATAATTGTTTATGGGCTTTCTGGCCTTCGCCACACCCCAATCGCGCATTCATTGTCCGTCAGATCCCCTGTCGGCACACTCGTCGACTTTATCCGTCTGCTGTTAATGGGATGGATAACCGAACAGCCCAAAAGCGGAATATTTCCTCAATGGTGACCATTCTGTCCCCTGCACGGCATGCTCGTGTCAACGGCGAAAGGAATAGTCCCAGGGCGCTGCCCTGGACCCGTCGGGGGGGGATACTCCCCCCCGTATACCTGAACAGATACCCGCGATGAAGAGTCACCCGAAGCCCCATCCCGTGTGGAGAGAGGCCGTCGCGTCCGGCAAGTCGGCTTGGACATCACATCCCGTTGAAGTACGTCGTGTAACGGATTCCTATGAAATCAGCGGTCTGGCTATCCTGGGTGGTGATTTTGGTGCTGTCGGTGGTCGTTCCGAAGATATACGGGGTGCCATCGCTGAATTTCCAGGTCCAGTCGTTGGTACGCCACTGTTCATGAATATAGTCGAAACGAAGCAGGCCGGGCCCCAAGCCCTTGTATTCGGCAAACAGGTTGAACCGGGACATGGGGGTGACGATTTCCGGCAACGGCGTAACCTCGACGGGATAGGCCAGGCCCGTGAACGTCGCATCGCGGGTGACCGTATCCTCATAGCTCGATTTGGCCCGGGTGAACTGAAAGCTGCCGCCCAATTTGAGCTTGTCGTCCCACTGATGCCGGGCTCCCAAACCCAGGGCGCTGCCGACATCTTCGAGAAAGGAACTCTTGTCCACTTCGTGGGCATTGCTCGCACTCCAACGTCCCGAGCCCTGCCAGGTCCGGTTGATATCGTAGGAGTACCAGGCCGTGAGCAACCACTTGTCGGTTGGGGCGTAATCCAGATCCAGGGAGTAGAGCTGGGCACTGCCTTTCTGCTGACCGAACGGCGATTGATCGGGATAACGCTCCAGAGCGTTTTCCGCCAGCAACTGCAGCCCCAAGCGATCCACGGGCCGCCAATCCATGGCCAGGCGCAGTTTATCCCGGTCCCGGTCGGCAATGAAAAACGGACTGATCTTGCCTTGGGCCGTACCCATGATTTTTTTGGAATCGGTCAGTTGCGAGCCCGTGCGATTGGCGTGTTCAATACCCAGTGAACCGTTGATCGTTTCGGACAGATTGCGGCGCAACTGCAACTTGTAAGTGGTCTCGTCCAAATCGGAACGCCAGGGAACATAGCGTTCATCATCGAATCCGTCACTATTCAGATCACTCCCGAATGGAATGTGCCGCTTTTGCATCTTTTGTTCAACGCTGCCCATCAGAGAGGTTTGAAAAGGCAGCCGGTAGGTGCCTTCGATCAGGCCCGTGGTGGTACTCAGAGAGGTCTCCGTGGTGTGAACCTGGGTGGTGGGGGTCTGCACCGTCATCCAGATGGGAGTTTTATCGGCCTCGGAAAAATAGCGGAGCTTGGTATGGACACTCAACTCCGGCAAGGGCTTCGTGGTCAACCCCAGATGCAACAGGGTGGTATCCAGACGACCGTAGGTCTTGTCCGGAGCGGAAGCGTTGGATAACCCGGCGATGCCCTTTGTCGGCAGGTATTCGTTCTGCATGGCGCGCGTATAGGCAACCTTGAAGGTGCCACGGGTATCCGGGGTGAAATGATAGCCCCCGTCCAGAAAGACTTTGTGCGCTTCGTTGCTCAACGGCAGGGTCAGGTAGGTGTGGTTGGCCAGGGTGGAGGGATTGTCCCCTTTGAGCAGGGTATCCACCATATTGTTTTCGTTACGAAACCAACTGCCGTTGTAACCTCCCGAAAGTTGCAGATCCCGGCCCATGTAACCCACCGTCGGTTCCAACTGACGCATGGTCCAGTCAACGGGTTCCAGCACGAATTCGTTGGCGCTGCCACGTCCCCACTGCCGGGTTCCTTCCTTGGTTTCGTTGCGAAAGTTCAGGTTGAACTTGACCTTCCGGTTCCAGGTGCGAAAGGTATTCACGGCAAAGCGGTCCCGTGAGGTATCGATCGGTTGAATGGAGCCGGTACCCGCCGTGGCGGCTTTGGGGATAATCTGTTGCGGGGTTCCAAGGCCAACGGTCGACGAATTGACCGAATACGGCGCCTTGAACGGGGTTTCGGCGTAATCCAGGGTCAGCCCCCAAAGGCCTTGTTTTTCAAAGACGACCGTCGCCTCCCGGTTATTGTCCAACCCCAGGTTGCGAGCCGAATACTGGCTCCAGAGGCCGGTGGCCTCATCGCGTTGGCGAATGTTGGCGTCCAGCAACAGGGATCCGCGGGTATGATCCTGCTTGTCGAACTGACCCAGTTGCTGCCGGTCGCCATGCAGATAGCCAAGCCCGTAAGTGACCGAACTGTCCGGTGTGGTGAAGGGCGCCGCCGTTGGGCTCATATTCCACGGATTGGCCGGTTTCTCCGTCGGCTCCTCCCCGGCCCACACCGCAGCGGAGGCGCTGCACACCACCGCCGCACAGGCACCCCATGTCAGAACCTTGTTGATTTTGCGCATGCGCTCTTCTCCGGGTAGCTCATCAACGACGGAAGCGTCCAGCACTGGTGGCACTCTCGGTGCTGTTGCCGCCATGAATGTTGGTGTGGCATTTCAAACAGCCTCGGGCCACCGATCCCAGTATCGCCGCATTGGTGCTGGGTCCATTGGGCAAGCCGGCCACTTGCCCGCGGTGGGAGTTGTCACTGTGGCAATTCTGGCACAAATAGGGGGGGCGATAGGTGAGCAGCCCGGACACAACCGTGCCGTGGGGGTTGTGACAGAGGAGACAGTTCTCCGCCACCGGGGGATGACTGTGCAGGAAAGGCCCTCGTTTCTCCATGTGGCACTGGTAACAGGTTTCATTGACGCTGTCCCCTTTCAGGGATTTATGACCTGCGGAACCGTGGGGGTTGTGGCAGTTGGAGCAGGTCATTTTGCCTTCGGGAACAGGGTGATGGCTGGGACGGTTGAACAGGGAACGCTGGTTTTTGTGGCAGCCGAAGCAGACATTGGGCTGGCTGCGTTTGTCCAACACCCGGTCGTGACCGGTATGAATCTCGTGGCAACCGGAGCAGGCCACCTCCTGGCTGGAGTGGGCGCTGCCGGACCAGTACAGGAGTTTTTCCCCCTGATGGCAGGAGAGACAGGCTTTATTGATGGTTGCGGCTGGCGTATCGGTGGTTTTGAAGCTGCCGAAATCCTCGTCGATACGGGCATCGAGACGGATCGCGGGGGAACGCCGCCCGTAGGTGATGTCCGGTTTGGGCCGTTTATCCTGCCCGGCAACTTTTTTCTTCAGATGAGCCTGGCTGGGTCCGTGGCAACTGGTACAGGTTGGGGTGCGGCTGTCGGCCAAGGTGCCGTGTTTGGTTTTTCCGATGGCCAGCACCGAGGTGGAATCCTCCTCATCGTGACAAATGGTGCATTCGGCGTCCCCCCGCATCACGGCATTCTGGGGCGGGGCCTTCTCCTCTTCCGCCGAAGCCTGGACGTTTGCCAGCAACGGAACGAGTCCAAGGCACACCATGAGCAAGTAGCGCAGCATATCCACGTTTCCTTTTCGATCGCACGAGAACGGGGTAATCGACAAACACGGTTTCATGGGGGCGCTGCAAGGTCACCTCGACCGGAGGAACACCGCCTTTTAATATTTTATCTTTTAAGTAGCAAAAAAAGGAAATGTTCTGTCTGTTGACTTGGCTTTGGACTTTCACGGAAACATAGCAACAGCATTGCAATTCCCTCTGGCGATCAATGAAACGTCAAAGAATGGAACATTTTCTTTTATTGCTACTTAAAGGATGACATATTGGCAAGTCAACAATATATCCCCGGACATCGGTCTCGGGAAGCGCCAACTCAAGACACATCAGACTGACGCCGTTAAAGCGACAGTATCCAGCGAATGAACTCTTTGAGGTGTTCCGGATTGTCGAAGTCGGTTTTTTTGTGGTCTTCCTCACTCCCATCCGACAGTTTGACTTTGGGGTTGGAGGTCAAGTGTTTGAACAGTTTCTCTTCAGCCTTGGGGTCGCCTCGATACTTTTGGGCGACCTTGGTATAGGCCGGCCCGTTTTTCGATTTTTGTACGGAGTGGCACTTGGTGCAATCATTGCGTTTCAACACTTCGAGGGCTGTTGCGGCATCCAGCTCCGCATGGGCGGATATGGCGAACAACCCCATCGCCAGCACCGTGACCACCCCGAACGGACCGCGATACCTCGCCGACACGGGGCGACCGGGTTTTGTATGGATGGTCGTCATGCGGAGGAATCCTGGGGTGAATAGAGGCGAACCTGATTTCGTCCCGACTTCTTGGCGTGATACAAGGACTCGTCCGCCGCCTTGAACATTTCCAACGGTCCTTTGGCGTGGGGCAGATGCAGCGGGTAGGAAACCGCGCCAATACTGATGGTCACTTTGAGCCCGTCGATCACCAGGGCTTCCACCTTCTCGCGGAAACGTTCCGCCACAATCTGCAGACCCGGAACCGCCGTGTTGGGCGCGATGATACAAAATTCCTCACCTCCGTAACGACAGCAATAGTCGATATCGCGGAAAGAGCTTTTCATGGTGTTGGCAATGCCCTGCAAAACCCGGTCACCCTGATCATGGCCATAGGTGTCATTGAATTTCTTGAAATGATCGACATCAAACAGCAACAAGCCGAAAGGCACGCCATAACGCTGTGAACGCTGGAACTCCGCGAGCATCAGTTCATCGAAACGACGCCGGTTGATCAAACCGGTCAACCCATCCGTATTGGAGAGATCCCGCAACTGGCGCTCCAGATTCTTCTCGGCGGTCACGTCCCGGATCAGGGCGGCGGAACCGACGATCTCACCCGTTTTGTCTTTGATGGAAGCGGCGAAGAAGTTGAAAATCTTGTTGTTGTAAACAATCGTATCCGGCATATCATAGCCGGAATTCAGGATGAACTGATTGACATAGTCCGGATCGTCAATCAAATTCAGGAAACCCTCCGCAACGATCTGCTCCTCGCTTTTCCCCAGCAGTCGCACGGCGGAGGGATTGACCAGAACCACCCGGCCATCCCGATTGGTGCCCACGATCCCTTCCCGGGCACTGAGCAGGATGGTCATCAGTTTTTCCTGTTCGTTCTGCAGGCCATCGTGCGCTACTTGCAGTTGAGAGGCCATCTGATTGAAAATGACCGCCATTTGCGACAACTCGTCCTTCCCGATGACGGGCACTTGCGAGGTCATGTTGCCCTCCGCCACATGCAACATGGCCTTGGTCACCTTGGAAATGGGGTGTACCAGGCTGTTGACCAGCAGAAAGGCGATGGTGATCATCAGAATGATCAGGACGAAGGCCATGATGAGGGCCAGTTCCGTGCGCTTTTTCGAAAAGGCCCGCGTCTGCTCGGAGGCGCTGCTCATATCCTTTCTGACCTGGTTGAAATGGTACTCGACCAGAAATTCAATGGCCTGGTTGGTCTCCTCCATCTTGTCCAGATCCTCTTCCGAGTGGACTGCGTGCCTCTCCCAGGCGGCGACGGTGGAGACGAATGCGGCCCGATAGTCCTGGGCATGCTTGAGGATCCCATCGGGAACTTTCAGTTCGCGACCGTGACCGGATCTTTTCTCGATGTCGGCGAGCTTTTGGAGGACTTCCAGAAACTCATTGAAGGAGCGCAGATGGTCTTCCGCAAGCTCGTTGCCGGGAGTCAGGCGGAAGTTATACTCCACATTGCGGACCATGGTGAGTTTGTGCAGCAGTTCGCTGCCTATTTTATATCGAGAAAAGTCTTCGTCTATTAAATGCTCGTAATCTTCGACAACCTGATTCATACTGAAGTGGTAGACAGTGACGATTCCGATAAAGAAACAGGCGATGACCACAAATCCGAGTGTGAATTTCTGCCAGATCAGCAGGCGATTGAACAGATTCATTACGGTTCCCGTGCTTGCCGGACCTTCATACCCTCTTCAGGGGAAGTCCGGTTAAGGCGTGTTGACATTCACCATCTTTCGGCCCCTGGCGGCGTTGCAATCCGGTGCGGCAGGCTCATACAGAGGACTACACTCCGCTTCCTCACCGTTTTGCGTCTTGCCGGCAACCAAAATCCGGCAAACGGCAACACGCCCTGAGGCCTCCGGCCTGATTTGCAACCAAATGGTCTCCCAGACCATTTGTCGATGGACTCGGATTCCGAACGCACCCGCTTCGGAAGGTGTTGTTCAGCGGTCGAGTGCCCGGAGACGTCGCACGGTCGGCGAATCAGCCGAGTTTTCACAGGAGATACCAACAAACGAGTGAATAAGCCGCATTCACAGGTCAGCGGAATGTACAACCAATTATGCCAGATTTCAACCGAATTCCAAGGGCGACGTCTCCTCCGCCATCCGGGCAAGTCTCTCACTCCGGTCAGGCTTTTTTCCACTTCCCACTGGAATGGTGGAACTCCATATGCCATCATGACATCACACTGCACCGCTTTCCTGAAAGGCTCTGGACAGCCTGTTCCAACTCCCTGATTTATCAATTACAAGCAGAACTTGTTATACTTTTAAATAGTGGAATCGGAACCCTTTCAGCCTCCTCGTGGGAAGAGTGGCGTTCCCTTCCTCGCTGGTTACAGGATATGCCCATGAAGCCGACCTGCATCGTCCACGGCAACTGTCACGCCATCCACATCTACGATATGTTGAGGAAGTTCAAGGGGCTGACCCAGGAGTACACCCTGTGCGCCTTCCGTCGGGGGGAGAACACCTTTCACTGTGCGGAGCCCCTCTCCGATGCGGAGGCACTGGCCAATTGCGCCATCTTTCTGCGTCAGAAGTCCTTCTGGGACGACCCCTTTCCCCATGAGGAGCAGTTGCCGGCCTCTTGTCGGGTGATCGCCTATCCCATGCTCTCGGGGGAGCTGTTGTGGCCCTTTTTCATGGGGCATCCCCTGCCCCTGCCCTACGGGGTGGAGAGCAACCGCCGCCGCTTTCATTGCGACCGGCTGCTGCACCGGCTGCAAAAACAGCACCCCTCGCCCCGCGAGGCTTTGCAAGCCTACCTGACCACCGACATCCACACCCTGGTCGATCTGGATCGCAGCTGCGAGGCCTATTTCGACAAGATCCGCACCCTGGATCGGGAGTGCGACGTGGCCGTGGCGGATCTCATCGAAGCGCGTTTCCGCCATCGGCACCTCTTTTTCGACACCTCCCATCCCACCGAGCATTTTCTTTTCGAAATCGCCTGCCTCGCCCTGCAGGCGGCGGGTCTTTCCTTCGCCTTTCGCAGCGACGATCCCCCGACCACGGATCTGAGCATCACCGTGCCCATCCATCCCCAGGTGATCGACCACTACGGACTGACCTTTGTAAACCACAGCGCCCGTTACGGCTTTCACCGCCCGGAGCCCTTCACCACCAACCTCTTCGCCAACGGCCACGAAACCAAGGATGGGGATTTCACCTTCATCGGCAGCCTGCGGCGTCATCTGGGACTGCCCGACATCACCCGGTTCGAGGGCGAGGGGAATCTTCAGGACCACCTGGCGGCGCTGCAGGCGCAACGGGACTTTGCCGACTCCCTGCAGGCGCTGCCCGCCTTTCAAGGCTGTCTCGACACCTTTCGCGCCGAGGTGTTGACCGCTCTGGCGGACAGCCACTTCGCCGCCGGGGAGAAGGAACTGGCCGCCGCGCACCATACCGCCGCCCTGGCCGCCGATGCGGGATTTTACCCCCTGTTGCTCTCCCGCCTGCATTTCCACCAACAAACGGGACACCCCGAACAGGCCATGGAGGCGCTTTTCGCCTTTGCCGACAGCCCCGGTTTTTGCACACTCTCCCTTCAGGAGTGGCTTTTTCTGGCCCGCGTCGCCGCCAACCTGTACGATGCTCTCATGCGTGACCTCCTGGCCGGCAACAAGCTGCAACAGGCCAAGGCGTGCCACGACGGCTTCAGCCGCCTCTTTCCCCGACTGGGGTTGGGGGCAACGAAGGAGAACCCGTCATGATCGATTTGGAGGCTTTGGGACCACGGGATCGGGAAAATCTCGTCATGGAGCTTCTTGCGGCCATGGGGTTTCGCAAGATTACCTGGGAGGAATACTTTCCGGGGATCGATCTGATCGCCGAGCTACCAAAGAAAGACCCGGACGGATTTGAATATCACGAATTATGGATTATTTGCTTTATTCAATTTTTCCATCCAATAATCCATCTGGACCATATCAATCGATTCATAAACAACGACACCATAGAAGCGGATAAATATCAAACCGTTTCTGTACTGCATATTTCAACACGCGACAAACCGGAACTTTCCGAACAATGGATGGCAAATTTCCGCAGCGTTATTGGCAATTATCCAAAACATATCGATTCCAAAAACCAAGTACGATTCCGTTATTGGGACAGGATGTACCTTCTATCCCTGATCGATCAATACCCGATGATTCGATCAAAATATTTTCTCGAAACCGGGAGACAGGAATCCCTGATCCGAAAAACCTACGAGGAGTTGTATAATGAAAACATCCAGTTACTGAATCGATTGACTCTCCTCACCCGCGACCGGGAAGCAAAGGAAAACCTCCGCACACAAGCTGAACGGGACTCCGTTTGGCAAGAACTCGGCGCAACAACGGCCCATAGGATCGGCAACCCACTCTTTTTTATCGATACAAGCCTGGAACTGCTGCAGGAATATATCAATCAAGAGAATGCCACCGAAGCACTGAAAGTCGTGGATCGCATCCGCACCTCTGTGGAGAGAATCAAAATATTGTTGAAGCAATTCAAATCCCTGGCAATAGCCACGGAAATTCATCCGGAACCCTTACCACTTTTACCCTTGCTGCGCCAAGTTGTGAATATTTTTCCGGGAATACCCTTGCCGATAGTCTGTCCCGAAAATCTGACGGTATATGCCGACCCTGAAAAACTCGCTGAATGCCTCGACGAACTGCTGGTCAATGCCTCGTACTGGCTCGACAAAGAGGAAAAACACCTCACTATCGAAGTCTGCCCCGCTAAGGAGATACCCGATTCCCTCGACGGCTCGAAAGGATATATCCTGATAACCGTCCAGGATAACGGACCCGGAGTCCCCCACGAACTGAAAGAGCGTATCTTCGATTCCGGCTTCAGCCGCAATCCCCATGGCAGCGGGCTGGGGTTGGCTCTGGTGCGCCGCATCCTGGAGGCTCATGCAGGACACATCCGGGAAACCGGCATTCCCGGTGAGGGAGCCCGCTTCGAACTGTTTTTGCCCATGGCCACCCGCACCGCCAAGGAGGTTTGAGAAAGCCATGCCAAGCAGGCCCCTGATCTTGATTTTAGATGATAATACGGATAATTTGTCCATCATGAGGGAAACCCTGAACAGCAAAAATCCCTCCTGGGAGATCCTCACCGCCCAAGGCGAAGCCGAGGGTCTGCAATGTCTTCAAGACCAGTTGCAAAAGGGCCAGCCCGTCGATGTGGTCATCACCGATCTGGTCATGGAACACGAAACCAGCGGCATGAGCGTGCTGCAGCGCTCCCGGCAGCTCGATCCCCAGGTCATGACCATTCTGTTCACGGCACGCGAACAGAGCCTGGACCGCTACCGCGCCTTCGAACTCGGCGCTTTCGACGTGGTGGAAAAGACCATTCGCGGCCAATCCGCCATCCGGGAGATCAACGTAAAGACCCGCGCCGCCCTTGGTTACAAGGCGTGGTCGCAACACATCGCCTATCTGCGACGCTATTTCGACCCCCGGCTCTTCGAAACCATCGAACGCGACCCCTCCCTCCTGAAAGATGATCGCAAGGTGGTCACCATCTGCTTTTGGGACATACGGGGCTTTTCGCGGCTCTGTGAGTCCCTGAAGGCCCATCCGCGCCTGATCTCGGCTTTTTTGAGGGAATACAGCGAACTGGGGGCCAAAACCATCTTCGCTCACGACGGGCTGCTCGACAAGTTCATCGGAGACGGCATCATGGCCCTCTTCGGCGTACTCAACCACAAGGACGACGAAGGCCGCAGCGATGCCAAATCCGCCGTGCAGGCCGCACGGCAACTGCGGGAGGCCTTCGAAAAACTGCTGCCCATCTGGATGGAACGGTGGAGCCTCTACACCGCCGACCGGATCGACATCGGCCTGGGCTGCGGCATCCATACCGGGGAGGTCATCGTGGGCAACGTGGGCACCACCTTCCGCGACCAGTTCACCGCGCTGGGACCGCCCGTCAACTTTGCCAGCCGCATCGAGGCCCGCGCCCGCTCCGGGCAGATTCTGCTCTCCCAATCCACGTTGGCACGGGTGCAGGAGACGATCGCCTGCCAACCCGCCGGAGAGATCTCCGACATCAAAAACATTCCCGGCACCTTTCCCCTTTATGAGGTTCTCTGATGCCCAACACCCCCTCCGACATTCTGCCCGTGGTCCGCGACATTCTGGAGCGCACCTTTTTCGTGGCCAATCCGGCGGATATCACCCTGGAAACCGTGGCCTCCGACGTGGACGGCTGGGACTCCCTGACCCACACCCAGGTGATTCTCGCCGTGGAACGGGCCTTCAACGTGCGATTTTCCGCACGGGAGGTCACCGCCCTGGCCAATGTCGGTGATCTGGTGGCCCTTATCGCCGCCAAGACCGCGCCATGAAACCCGCCTTGATCCTCTTCGGCAACTGTCACGCCGTCACCCTGTTTCACGTCTTCCGGGAGCGGCACGAAGAGCTGCGCGACACCTTCACCCTGGGGCTTTTTCGACGCGGCAGCAACGACTTCTTCGCCAGCGACGACGTTTCCCCCGAGGAGGCCCTCTCCCGCTGTGTCCTCTTTCTGCGGCAAAAGACCTTCTGGGACGATCCCTTCCCCTTCGACGAGGCCATTCCCGCCTCCTGTCGCATCGTTCGCTATCCCATGCTCTCCTGCGAACTGCTGTGGCCGAGCTACATGGATCCCCCCAAACCCCTGCCCTTCAACATCGACAGCAACCGCCGCCGCAGCCACGGGGACCGGCTGCTCCATTCCCTGCTGCGCCGCAACCTCCCCCCCCGCCAAACCCTGGCCGATTACCTCGCCACCGATCTGCACCAGTGGGTCGACCTGGACCGGGCCCGCGAACTCTACTTCGAGAAGCTGCGCCACCTCGACCGGGAGGTCGATATCCCCGTGGCCGACTTCATCGAAGCGAACTTCCAGCACCGACAACTTTTCGTGGACTCCTTCCATCCCCACCACCTCCTGCTTCTCCACATGGCCTATCGCGCCCTGCAAGCCGGGGGCCTCGACATCGACTCCCATATCGATGAAGCGCCGATCATGGATCTGAGCGTCACCCACCCGATTCATCCCCAGGTCATCGACCATTTCGGTCTCACCTGGGTCAGTTCCAGCTCCCGCTACGGCTTTTTCAGCCCCAAACCCTACCTCACCAATCTGTACGACGACGGCTATCAGACCAAGGAGGCGGAACTGGGCTTCGTGGCCTTTCTGCGCAAACACCTCGGTCTGCCCGATGCGTTGGCCTACACCGGGGAGGGATCCGCCGCCAGCCACCTCGCCGCCCTGGAGGAGGAGCTGCGCGAGTGCCAAAACCTCACCCCCCACCCCGGTCTCTCCTCGGCGCTGGAGAACTGGCGGGCGCAGATTCTCACCGCGCTGGGCGATTCCCACCTCTTCCTGGGCAACCGCTCCCAGGCCATGAGCCGCTATCAGGAGGCGCTGCGGGCCGATCCCGGCTACTATCCCCTGACCAAATCCCTGCTGCACCTGTTGATGGGACTCGACCGCAAGGAGCAAGCCCTTCGGGTGATCACCACCTTCATGGACGGACCGGGGTTCATCAACCTCTCCATTCAGGAGTGGGTTGTGCTGGCCGAAACCGTCCTGGGGCTTTACAATCTCCTGATGCAGGAACTCCTCGACGCCGGCGACGCCACCGGCGCCCGTGCCTGCCGCCAGCGCTTCGAACGGCTCTTTCCCCGACTGGGACTGGCGGAGGGGTGAATTCTATGGGTTCGTTCCGGAAGAGTATCTACTATCCCGAGGATGATATTCTGGTGATTCGCTTCAGCGACAATCGGATTGTGAAGGACTCCTCGCAATCCTGGAATATCCATATCGGTTACGGTGAAAACAACGGGATGGTGGAGTTGGTCATCCTTGAAGCCAGGGAGCAAGGCCTCTATCCGGTAGTGACCGAATCCCAGGTTGCCTGAACCCTTTACTGCTTGCCATCAGGATGCCCCGACGATGAACCCGGCTATCCCGGATACCCTGACCACGCTTCTGGAACGGCACGCCCGGGAACGAGGCGAACAGCTCTTCTGCCAACTGTTTCTGGAAGAGGGCGCTCCCCGGCTGACCTATGCCGAACTGTTGCGCCAAAGCCGACGTTACGCCCATTTCTACCGTGGTCACGGCGCCGAGGACGGCGAGGTGATCCCCCTGTTCCTGCCCCACGGAGTCGATCTCTTTCCAGCTTTTCTGGGCGCCATGCTGGCCGGGTGCATCCCCTCCTTCATGCCGCCCCTGTCGGCCAAACAGGAGCCGCAACTCTACTGGCAGGCCCACCGGGAGCTGCTGAAACGCATTCGGGCCCGACTGATCCTGGTTTCTCCGGAGATGGCCAATCCCGGCGACAATCTCGACTTCCGCCACGGCACCGTCCTCACCCCCGATCCGGGTGACGACGAAAGCCCCATCAACCGCGCCACGGACCCTGAGGCCATCGCCCTGCTGCAACACTCCTCCGGCACCACCGGTCTGAAAAAAGGGGTGGCCCTGTCGCATCGCGCCATTTTGCGGCAGATCGACTGTTACGCAGCCGCCCTCGACCTGCAGCCGACGGATCGCATCGCCACCTGGTTGCCGCTCTATCACGACATGGGGCTGTTGGCCTGTTTTCTCACGCCGCTGGTGCGTGGTCTCTCCATCGTGGCCCTTGATCCCTTCGAGTGGGTGCTGCGACCGGAGCGCCTCTTCGAAGCGGTGGAGCGGTATCGCTGCAGCCACGTCTGGCTGCCGAACTTCGCCTATCACCACCTGTGCCGCACGGTCGAGCAACCACCACGCGACCTCTCCAGCCTCAAGGCGCTGATCAACTGTTCGGAGCCGTGCAAAGCGGAGACCTTCCGACTTTTCAGCGAGACTTTTCCCACGATTGCCGCCGAAAAACTGCAAATCTGTTACGCCATGGCCGAAACGGTCTTTGCCGCCACCCAGACCACGCCGGGCCAGGTGGTGACGCCCCTGGCGGCGGATCGCCGCGCCCTGCTGGAGGGGAACCGCTACCGTCCCGCCGCTGCCGATTCGACCATTCAGTGGATCATGCCGGTGGGGCGTCCCATCGAGGGCATCGCCGTGCGGGTGGTCAACGAGGGGGTCGACGCCGCCGAAGGCGAGGTCGGCGAGGTGATTCTGGCGGGGGATTTCCTCTTTTCAAGCTACTTCGGGCTGCCCGAACTGACACGGGAGCGGCTGCAAAACGGCTGGTACCACTCCAACGATCTGGGCTTTCTGTGGCAAGGCGAGCTGTACATCACCGGACGCAAGGATGATCTGATCATCTGCCACGGCAAGAACATCTACGCCCACGACGTGGAGGAGGCGGTCAACCGCGTTCCGGGCGTCAAGCCGGGCCGGGCGGTGGCCTTCGCCCATTTCGACGCCGCCCAGGGCTCCCAGGAGATCGTGGTGGTGGCGGAAACGGAGATGGGCGATGCCGACCTGTTGAAAGGCATGCGCCGCGCCGTGGCGACGCTGTTGCAGTCGCTCTTTCAGGTGCGCGTCTCCCGCATCCGGCTGGTGGAACCGGGCTGGCTGGTCAAAACCACCAGCGGCAAGGTCAGCCGCAAGGAGAATCTGAAGAAGTGGTTGAGGGAGTTGGATTAAATCACGACACCTTGGGATGTTGAGCTTTTCAGGCATACGGGGGTCCGGGGGGGATTATCCCCCCCGGCGGGGTTCGGGGCGGAGCCCCGAGGTGTTGTCCGTTGCCGTGGCGGTCCGTTGCCGTTGTCTGTTGCGGTCCGCTGCCGCCAATGAAACCCCGAAAGCCGCCATCCCGCACCCAACGGATTTATCGCAGCGGACCGCGGGGGGGCAAGGGGG